>CAZKLI010000140.1:0-14613 GCA_964553575.1 uncultured Chromatiales bacterium | reverse complement strand
GGGCATCGAGCCCAAACTTCCGGAATTGGACGTCGAGGCGGTCATCGGCGAAGTGCTGGCGGATTCCGGCGCGGGCGACGCGGGTTTGCAAGCCGGCGACCACCTGGTTTCGTTCGCCGGACGGGAAATCAGGAACTGGGCCGAGCTGGTGGGTTTGACGCGGGCGAGTCCCGGGCAGCGAGTAACGCTCGCCGTTGAAAGGGACGGCGTGCGTTTCGACGTCGAGGTCGAAATCGGCGTGACCGAGCGCCGCGGCGAAACCATCGGTTACATGGGCGTGAGCCCGCGCGAAGCGCCGCCTCAATTCAGGGAACGTTATCTTTCGTTCGTACGTTACGGCCCGCTCGAGTCCTTGCGGCTCGCGGCTGAAAAAACCTGGGACGTGACGGTGTTGACGGTCAAGGTCATGAAACGGCTGCTGTTCGGCGAGGCTTCATTGAAGAACGTCAGCGGGCCGGTCGGGATCGCCGAGTTCGCCGGCCTCTCCCTGTTGCAGGGACTGGGGACGTTTCTCGGTTTGCTTGCGCTGTTGAGCGTCAGCATCGGTCTGCTGAACTTGTTGCCGGTGCCGATGCTCGACGGGGGTCATCTGCTGTATTACCTGATCGAGTTCGTCAAGGGGTCGCCGTTGTCGGTGCAGGCGCAAGCGGTCGGGATGTGGGTGGGGATTTTCATGTTGGGCTGCCTCATGGTGCTGGCGTTGTACAACGATCTCAACCGCCTGTTCGGCTGATGTTGCGCCGGAATCCGTTTCGGGGTCTGCTTGCGCTGCTTTTGTTTCTGTCGTATTGCTTATGTGCCGAAGAATTCGTCATTCGTGACATTCGCGTGCAGGGGCTCAAGCGCGTCACGGCGGGCGCCGTTTTTTCCGAACTGCCGGTCACGGTCGGGGACCGCTTCGACGAATCCCTTTCAGCGTCCTTGATAGGCGCTTTGTACCGGACCGGGTACTTCGACGACGTTTCGGTCGAACGCTTTCGCAATGATTTGGTAATCACCGTTGTCGAACGCCCCGGCATCGCGGGAATCACGTTCGCCGGCAACAAAGGCGTTTCGGACGAGCAGCTGAGCGAGGGGCTTACTCAGGCGGGCGTCGCGGTCGGAAGAGTGTTCGACAGTCGTCTGCTCGAACGCCTGACCCAGGAGTTGACCGAGCAATACCAGGCGCTGGGCAAATTCGGCGCCCGCATCAACACCGAGATCCGCGAGCTGCCCGACAGCCAAGTCAACATAGAGATTCTGATAGACGAGGGGGAAATCTCGAAGATCAAGGAGTTCGAGATTACCGGCAACCGCAAGATCAAGGACAAGGAGCTGTTCAAGAGAATCGAGTCGGGCACCGCCCGATGGTATGAGTTCTGGAGCAGCAAGGACAACTATTCCAGGGTCAAGCTCGCGGGCGACCTTGAAGCCTTGCGCGACGCTTACTTCGACGAAGGTTATCTTGACTTTACGGTCAAGCAGACCCGCGTTTCGCTCAGCCCGGACAAACAGGACATCTACGTGAGCATCGCCGTCGAGGAAGGCGAACGCTACCGCATCGGCGACGTCAGCTTGTCCTGCCGCTTGGACGTCGACCGTGACGCGCTCAAGCGCAGCGTCACCCTGCGCAAGGGAACGATCTTTTCGCGCGCCGCCGCGGTGCGTTCGAGCGAGGCGATCGAGTTTCAGTTGAAGAACGTCGGATACGCCGGCGCGAAAGTCAACGTGGTGCCCGACAAGAACGAGGAGAAGAAGACGGTCGATGTCGCTTTCCTGGTCGTTCCCGGGCCCAAGACCTACGTGCGGCGAATCAATTTTCACGGTAACGACGGCACCGACGACGAGGTGTTTCGCCGCGAGCTGCGTCAGCTCGAAGGCGCCGAGTATTCGGCGGGCAAGATCGAGCTGTCGAAGCGGCGTCTGCAGAGATTGCCCTATATTCAATCGGTCGAGGTCAAGGAGCAGCCGGTCGCCGGCAAGGAAGACCAGCTCGACGTGGATATAGACTTGGTTGAGACCCGCTCGGGCAACCTCAGCCTCGGAGCGGGCTATTCCGACGCCGACGGGGCGGTGCTTTCATTCGGCCTGAGGCAGGATAACTTTCTCGGCACCGGCAACCGGGTCGGGTTCAACTTCAACAACAGCGCCGCTAACACGAATTACACTTTTTCCTTCCTTGACCCCTTTTACACGATCAACGGCGTCAGCCGTTCGTGGAGCTTGTCGTATCGTTCGATAGACAACTCCGAGCGGGACATCAACGACACAAGCACCGACGAGGGACTGGTGCGTCTGGGGTTCGGCGTCCCGCTCTCGGAGAACGACACCCTGAACGTCGGCGCCACCTTGCAGGACATCAAGGTGGACCCCGGCAGAAACATCGGGCGGCGTTTGCGGGGTTACTACGAGGATCAATGCGGTTGGGTGGAGGAGCCTGGGGCAGCCGTCCGCGACATCAACGATTGCGATTTCCTGAATCTGATCGCCACGGTCGGGCTGGACTACGACACCCGGGACCGGGCGCTGTTCACGACCGACGGCACCAAGATAACCGGCAACTTGCAGTTCTTCATTCCGATCGACGGCCTTGCCTATTACAAGGCGGATTATTTCCACCGGCACTACGTTTCCCTCGACAAGGACGCCGATTACGTCTTTGCGGGACGCGCCAGAGTGTCGTATGCTAGCGAGTACGGGGAAACGGTCGGAGTGCCTCCCTACGACAGGTTTTTTGCCGGCGGCGCAAGCAGTTTGCGCGGATACCTGAATAATTCCCTAGGGCCCAGGGACGACAACGACGACCCCCTCGGGGGGGACTTCAGGATGCTGCTCGGCGCCGATTTGTTTTTCCCGACCGATTTTCTGTATGACAAACAAAGACTGCGCATGAGCGCTTTTGTAGATTATGGTAACGTTTTCAGCAAGGTGGAGGACTTTTCGTTGAGTGAAATGAGAGGATCGTACGGTCTTCAAGTCCGTTGGCTGACGGCGGTGGGCGGCATTTCATTCAACTTCGCTTCGCACTTCAAAGACGAACCGGGCGACGACACCGAATCGTTTCAATTCGACCTCGGAACTTCTTTTTAACGTTCTCATGCGCTCCTTGACTTTGACCCGCACCAAGCGATCGACAAACCTCTTACGGCTTGCGGTCGCGGCGTTCGTGCCGTGGATTTCGGCGTGGGCCGGGGCGGCCGAGGGAATCGGCTTCGTCAACGTGCCGGCGATCATGGACAAGGCGCCGCAATCCAGGGACGCCCGGGAAAAACTCGAACGGGAGTTTTCCTCGCGGCGCAAGAAGCTTCAGGAATGCGGCGAAGAAATAGACAACCTCGACCGGACCTTGCGGCGCGACGGGCGGGAAATGAAAAAAAGCGACCGCGACCGGATGATCGACAGGGTCAGGAAAAAGCGCAGGGAGTGCGGTGATTTCAGACAAGAGTTCGAGGCCGATTTCAACAAACGCCGCGGCGAGGAACTCGACACCTTGCAGAAGCAGGTCAGCGGGGTCATCAAGGAAATCGCCGAAAAGCGCAAGCTCAAGTTGATCCTGGGGCCGCCGATCGTCTATGCCGACGAGGAAGTGAACCTGACCCAAGAAGTCCTCGACGCGCTCTCGCGAGAATACGACAGGTGACGCCATGGCGTATAGGCTGGAGGATCTGGCCGAACGGACGGGAACGAAGCTGATCGGCGATTCGAACGTCCGTATCGAGGGCATCGGCAGTCTCGGCAAAGCGACTTCGGGGCAAATCACTTTCCTGACCGACCGCCGTTACCGCGACCGACTCGAGCACACCCGGGCTTCCGCCGTGTTGCTGGGCAACGACGACAAGGCTTTTTGCAAGCTGCCGATGTTGGTCGGCGACAATCCGTATCTCGCTTTTGCGGTCTTATCCCAGCTGTTTTGGCGCAAGCCCCGTCCACGCCCGGGCGTGCACCCCTCGGCAATCGTCGCCGCCGGCGCTGAAGTCGGAGAGGACGCCGTTATCGGCCCCGGCGTCGTGATCGCCGCCGGCGTCAAGATCGGCGCGCGCTGCGTCATCGAATCCAACTGCGTCGTCGGCGAAGGTTGCACGCTCGGCGAGGACTGCCGCCTGTCGGCCAACGTAACGCTTGAGCACGACGTCCACTTGGGCGACGACGTGCTGATTCACCCCGGCGCGGTCATCGGCGCCGACGGGCTCGGCTTCGCCGAAGACAAAGGCGCTTGGGTTAAGATTGTTCAGCACGGGCGGGTGGTCATCGGCGACCGCGTCGAAATCGGCGCCAACACGACGATCGACCGCGGCGCGATAGACGACACCGTCATCGAAGAGGGCGTTAAGATGGACAACCAAGTGCAGATTGCGCACAACGTGCGTATCGGCGCACACACGGCGATCGCCGGATGCGCCGGCATCGCTGGCAGCACGACGATCGGGCGCTACTGCCGCATCGGCGGCGCCGCGGGCATCGGCGATCATCTGACGATATGCGACAAGGTGACGATCGCCGGCATGGCGTCGGTCAACGTCTCGATACGCGAGCCGGGCTTTTACGCTTCAAGCCCGCCGCTTGAACCGCACCGTGATTGGCTCAGGAACAGCGCACGGTTCAAGCAACTCGATTCAATCGCCAAGCGTTTGCGGCGTCTTGAGCAAGCGGCGGCAAGGAGAAAGGACGGCAAACGGCCATGAGCGACAAGAAAGCGGAACTTCTGGCGCGTCTGCCGCATCGCCACCCGATGCGGCTGGTTGACGAAGTGCTTGAGCTCGAGTCCAACTACATCAAAGCACTCAAGAACGTCTCCCCCGAAGAGCCTTTTTTCCCGGGGCATTTTCCGGGCATGCCGATCATGCCCGGAGTGCTGATCGTCGAAGCGCTGGCGCAAGCCTCGATCGTGCTGGCGATGAACGTGGCCGATCTAAGTGGCAGGGACGGGCTGTACCTGCTGGTCGGCGTTGACAAAGCGCGTTTCAAGCGCCAAGTGCTGCCCGGCGACAAGCTGATACTCGAGTCGCGGTGCGGACGGATCAAGGGTGACTACTGCACCTTTGAGACCACGGCGAGCGTGAACGGCGAGACCGCGGCGACCGCGCAGTTGAAGAGCATGTTCAAGGCGAACTGACGCCCGACGATGAGTTCTTCCGCCCGACAACCGTCCGACGCCGGCGAAGCGGTTCACCGGACTGCGGTGATCGACCCTTCGGTGCGGCTGGGCGACGGCGTGTCGGTCGGAGCCTACAGCATCATCGGCGCCGACGTCGAAATCGGCGACGACACCGAAATCGGCCCCCACGTGGTCATCCGCGGGCGCACGCGCATCGGCTGCAACAACCGCGTCTATCAATTCGTCTCGCTCGGCGACGACCCGCAGGACAAGAAATACGAAGGTGAATCCAGCGAGCTGATCATCGGCGACGGCAACACCATCCGTGAATACTGCACGATCAACCGCGGCACCGCCGACGGCGGCGGCAAGACCGTCATCGGCGACGGCAACTGGATGATGGCCTACGTGCACGTCGCCCACGATTGCATCGTCGGCGACCACACCATCTTCGTCAACGGCGCAGCGGTCGCCGGGCACGTCGAGGTTCACGACCACGCGATCTTGAGCGCTTTCGCCTTGGTGCACCAGTTCTGCCGCGTCGGACGCTACGCGTTCATCGCTCCGACGACCGTGCTGACCAAGGATCTGACGCCTTTTACGCTCGCTTCCGGGTCCGCCGGAAACCGCGCCAAGACCTATTCGCTGAACGAGGAAGGCTTGAAACGCCGGGGATTCAACTTCGAACTGATCGAAGCCCTGCGCTACTGCTACCGCAAGCGGGTCCGGGGGGCGCCCCTGAATCGGGACGACGCCGAAAAGATCGCCCAGTTGGCCAAACGCTACCCCGAGGTCGAGGAGTTCGTCCGCTTCGTTGACAACCCCAGCAAGCGCGGCATCCTGCGCTGAGCACACGAGTCGTTACGTTTGTTTGAAGGCGCATCGGCGCGGGGCGAAACGCTCCGTGCCGCGACGATGCTCGTCGCCGAAAGACGTGCCGGCTGCATCCAAAACCCCGGCTAAAACCCCGGCTAAAACTTCGGCCAAAACCCCGGCTAAAACTCCGGCCAAAACCCTGATTTGGACGGTGCGGAGTTTGAGCGGGGCGCTTCAGTCTGCGATTGAGGTTTCGGCGTCGAAGCCGTCGGCGGTTGTCCGCGGGATAGCGCGCCCTGAGCGACCGGTATCTGTGCGGTTGGTTGTATAATCGCCCTTTTAACCTCGCAGAATCGACAGCAGGCCGCCGCGGCGATGATTATTCAATGGTCGGACTTGTTCGCGGCATTCGGGCTGCTGCTGGTGCTGGAGGGCATATTGCCTTTCGTGAATCCCGCGGCTGTACGCAAGCTCGCCCGCCAACTTGATTTGCTTAGTGAACCGCAACTGAGGCGGGCGGGCTTGTTATCCATGCTCGCCGGCGTCGCGGTGCTGTTTTTCGCCCGTTGAACCCGCCCGCTTTTCGGTCATGAGCGAAGACAAGCGCTGGTTGCTGCCGGTCGGCATCGAGGAAGACCTGCCCCCGGTTGCCGCGCACGTCGAACGGCTGCGCCGCCGCGTGCTCGATTTGTTCGCGTCGTGGGGGTACGACCTCGTCACCCCGCCGCTGATAGAGTACCTCGAGTCGCTTCTGATCACCGGCGACGAATCGCTCGCCTTGCAGACGATGAAGCTGGTGGACCAGTTGAACGGGCGCATGATGGGCGTGCGCGCGGACATGACGCCGCAAGTTGCACGCATAGACGCGCATACCCTGACCGGTCAGCCGACCAACCGCTTGTGTTACATCGGCACGATTCTGAAAGCGCGTCTCGACCGTGTGCAAGGTACGCGTGCGCCGTTGCAGTTCGGCGCTGAAATCTACGGCGACGCGGGAGCCGAAAGCGACGTCGAGATCATCCGGCTGATGCTTGCGGCGCTCGAAAACGTCGGCGTGCGCGACGTCTATATTGACTTGGGCCACGTCGGCATCTGTTCGGCGTTGACGGCCGCCGCAGGACTCGACGCAAGCCAGGAGAAAGCGTTTTCCGCGTTGCTGAACAGCAAGGCCGCCCACGAGATGCAGGATTATCTCGACGCGCAGGGCGTTTCCGGAGAGAGCCGGGCGAGGCTTCTGGCGCTGCCCGCGCTCAACGGCAGTTCGGAAGTGTTGGACAAGGCGCGCGAACTGTTCGGCAGCGTCGCCGGCAAGGCGCTTGACGAGTTGGCGGTGATTTCTTCGCGCTTGGCTGAAGCGGGCGTCGAGCCGCATTACGACCTCGCCGAGCTGCGCGGCTACCATTACAAGACCGGCGTCGTGTTCGCGGCGTTCACTCCGGGATTCGGCCAGGAGATTGCGCGCGGCGGACGCTACGACGGCATCGGCAAGGTGTTCGGACGTTCGCGGCCCGCCGTCGGATTCAGCGGCGACTTGAAACTGCTCGCCGAACTCGTCGCGGAAAACACCGGCGACGTTGCAAGGCGGGCGGTTTTTGCGCCGCGCCCGGCGCCCGGCGAAGACGCCGGCGGTTTGAACGAAACGATCTCCGGGCTGCGCGCGCGGGGGGAGCGGGTCGTGCAACAGCTCAGCGAGCACGATACGCCCGAGAACCTCGGTTGCGACCGGGCGTTGATTCCGGAGAACGGCCGCTGGGCCGTGAAGGATCTTTAGGCGATGGCCGGAACCTTGGTGCTGGGTTTGCAGTGGGGCGACGAAGGCAAAGGCAAAGTCGTTGATTACCTCGCGCAGCGCGCGGCGGCGGTGGTGCGTTTTCAAGGCGGGCACAACGCCGGGCACACGATTATCGTCGGGGGCGAGAAAATCGTTTTGCATCTCATCCCGTCGGGCATTCTCCACGGCGGCAGCGAATGCTTGATCGGCAACGGGGTCGTGGTGTCGCCGGCGCATTTGCGCGAAGAACTCGACATGCTCGAAGCGCGCAAGGTCAAGACGCACCGGCGTTTGAGCGTTTCCCGCAACTGCCCGTTGCTGTTCAGCTGCCACCGACTCATTGATTTGGCGCGGGAGAAAGCGATGGGCGGCAAGGCAATCGGCACCACCGGGCGCGGCATCGGCCCCGCCTACGAAGACAAGATCGCACGCCGTGCGCTGCGCTTGTCCGACCTGTTCGACGAGCGGCTTTTCGCCGAACGGCTGGAGGCGTTGTTCGCCTACCACAACTTTGCTCTTGAAAACCATTACCGCTGCGAGCCCGCGGACTTTCGCGCCGAACTCGAAAGAATAATGCGCTGGCGCGACGCGTTGCTTGAGATGGCCGCCGACGTGCCCGCCAGACTCGCCGAACTCAGGACGCAAGGCGCCGAGGTCTTGTTCGAGGGAGCACAGGGGACGATGCTCGACAACGATCACGGCACGTACCCTTATGTGACCTCATCGAACACTTCGATCGGCGGCGCAGTCACCGGTTCCGGCGTGCCGCCGTCCCACTTCGACCGCGTGCTCGGCGTCGTCAAAGCCTATACCACCCGCGTCGGCAACGGCCCGTTTCCCACCGAGCTCGACGACGAAGCCGGCGTGCATCTGGCCGAGCAAGGCAACGAGTTCGGCGCGACGACCCGCCGCGAACGCCGCTGCGGCTGGTTCGACGCGCCCGCGGTGCGCAAGGCGGTTGCAATCAACGGGGTTGACAGTTTGTGCGTAACCAAGCTCGACGTTCTCGACGGCCTCAAGACCTTGCGCGTGTGCACCGGCTACCGAAACGGCTCCGAACAAGGAAGCGCCGGCGAGCCCGAATATGAAGATTTGCCGGGATGGCCGGACGCCGCGGCCGCGGGCGTGACCGATTACGCGCAACTGCCGCAAGCGGCCCGGGATTACGTCGAGCGCATCGAGGCGCTGGTCGGCGTGCAGGTGAACATGATTTCGACCAGCCCCGACAGGAACGGCAATATTTTCAGGGGACGCGCCGGCGAGACTTTGGCGGGACGGTGACGTTGCTTTCACCCAGCACCCATTACCCCGGGGGCATAAATCAGCGCATCGCCGGATTCAGTTCACACAGTTTCCGGTCGGAAACCATCATTATCGTCGTACAAGGAGATTTTTCCTGATGAGATTCTTGAAGACCGGCGTTTGCCTGTCGCTGATTTTCGCCGTGGCCCGCGGGGCGCACGCGGGCATGGACATGAAGATGAGACCCGACGACCGCCCGCCCGCCGGCGTCATGGGGGCGCACGCCCATCAACAAGGCAAATGGATGCTCGGTTATTCCTACGGACGCATGGACATGGACGGCAACCGCGACGGCGACGACGACGTCTCCGTCGCCGAAGTGCATCGCAACTACATGGTCGCGCCGCTCGAGATGTACATGGAGATGCACGTCCTCGGGGCGATGTACGGCGCGTCGGACAAGTTGACGGTGACGGCGATGGCGCCGTACGTCCGCAAGTCAATGAAGCATGTCCGCCGGGACGGGCTCCGCTTCACGACCAGGACTTCCGGCCTCGGCGACGTCAAACTCACTGGACTGTACACGCTGCTCGACTCGGGAATGGCCGGCGACAGCCGCGGCCGACGTCAAGCACTGCTGCAGTTCGGCGTCAGCCTGCCGACCGGCAGCATAGATAAGCGCGACGAGACTCCGCTCGGACGCTCACAACTGCCTTACCCGATGCAGCTGGGGTCGGGCACTTTCGACCCGATTCTCGGCGTCGCTTACGTCAACAAATTCAGCGACTGGTCGTGGGGGGCGCAAGCCAAAGGTGTGTTCCGCGTCGAAGACAACGACGAAGGCTACCGTCTCGGCAACGAATACGACGCGGCCGCGTGGATCGCAAGGAGAATCGGCGACAGATTCAGCACGTCGTTGCGTCTCGCGGGCAGGACTTGGGGCGACATACACGGCGAAGACGACAGGGTGAGAAAGACGGTGGCGCCGCAAGGCACGCCGATACCGCTGGTGCCGACCGCCGACACTCGGCTTCGCGGCGGCGACCGCGTCGACGCGGCGGTGGGGTTGAACTTTTACCAAACCGCGGGTTTTTTCAAGGGGCACCGTTTGGGATTCGAATTTACGATACCGGTTCATCAGGATCTCGACGGCCCTCAGCTCGAGACCGACTATCGCTTCAACGCCCGTTGGACGAAAATGCTTTAAGACAAGGTGTATTTCCGGCCGGGTGTGACGTGGGTGGAACCCGAGCGAGCTGGAAGACCGCGCCTGAAGACTACGCCGGAAACGAGAGACGGAGCCGCTTCAGGCGTCTGGGGATTCTTCTTGCCGATATGTAAGCTTGCGCGCTTCACTTGCAAAGCTGGCAAGCAATCGGTCGACTTTTGGGGCGAATTCTTCCCGCGGGCTGAGGCTCAGGCACGCCGAGTCGAGCGCACGGTTTCAGCCTTCCGGTGTGAAGATTCAGCTGTTTAACCGACGAACGGTCGGATTCAAGGGACCAACGGTGACCGGCTGTTGACAGCAAGGCGTCGCTCCTTAACTATCTGTTATGATTTAATTATCCTTTCAGGACGCAGGGGAAACCCGGCCTGAACAAATGGAGGCACATCAAACATGAGCAACATGGCTCTTTACGACGCGCTTACCGAGGCGGGCGCATCGAAGTCGCGGGCTGATAAGGCCGCTAAAAACGTACTCCCCGCTAAAGACGCGGCGACCAAGGCGGATATCGTTCGTCTGGAGCAAAAGATTGACGTCGGCAATGCGGAATCGAAAGCAGATGTCGCTCGTTTGGAGAATAAGCTGACCGAGCGCAGCGCCGAGCTGGAGAAGAAGATTGACGTCGGCAACGCGGAATCGAAAGCGGGTATCGCTCGCTTGGAGAATAAGCTGACCGAGCGCAGTGCCGGGCTGGAGAAGAAGATTGACGACGTCAACGCGGAGTTGAAAGCGGACAATGTTCGTCTGGAGAAGAAGATTGACGACGTCAACGCGGAGTTGAAAGCGGACAATGTTCGTCTGGAGAAGAAGATTGACAACGTCAACGCGGAGTTGAAAGCGGACAATGTTCGTCTGGAGAATAAAATTACTAGCGATACCGCAGAGATAAAAGTAAATGTCGCCAAGTTGGAGGGAAATGTCGCCAAGCTGGAGGGAAGTATCGGCAAGATCCAAGGAAACCTTATCAAATGGTTAATTTTCATCGCCGCCGCAATAGTGACCATACTCGCTGGAGTTACCAGTTTCGCAGATAAATTGGGAGGTTAATTCATTCTGCCTACATTAAAAGGAATATCGGAGATGACATCAGCAAGAGAGAATCTTTTATGACTCGCTTACCGAGGCGGGCCGTCCAATCCGCGGATTGACAGGCCGCTGAAAACCAATTTCAGGATGAATTATCGCTGCGTAAATTGTTGGAAAGGCGGCATGAGCCGGCGCTTTCGAGTGCTCGCCGACTTCCTGCGGTCAAGATGGTGCCGAGAAGAGGACTTGAACCTCCACGGGGTTTCCCCCACTGGCACCTGAAGCCAGCGCGTCTACCAATTCCGCCACCTCGGCACTGCGGCGCAGCGGGGCGCACTTTATAGCGGGGGGTCGAGGCGTGTCAAATTGCGGGCGGGTTCGGGCGCGTCAAACCCGCGTCTCGGTGACGGGCAAGGTTCGTTTGTTGCTAAAGCCGCCGCCGTTGTCCATAATGCTCTTCCACTCTGTACTCAAGTGAAGCCGTCATTTACAAGGCAGCCGTCGAAAGGGGAACAGGCGTTATTCAAGGTTTCAAGGTTTCTGCTGAAAGCGGGTCCGGAATCCGGGACGCATTCGCCGCCGTTCGCAGCCTGCACCGCCCGCAACCGTCGCCGCTGACGCCCCGATGCTGATTCCGAAACGACAAGCGATTTACGACGCGTTGAAGTCCACGAAAGGCTTCGCGCTGCTTGAGGTCACGCCCGGCCAGTCGCAGGCGCCACACAACCGCCCGCAACCGTCGCCGCTGACGTCCCGATGCTGATCCCGAAACGACAAGCGATTTACGAGGCGTTGAAGTCCACGAAAGGCTTCGCGAACCTCGACGAGGTCTTCGCGCTGCTTGAGGTCACGCCCGAGCAGTCGCAGGCGATGCGCAACCGCCTCAACGCGATGGTGCGCGACGGCCAGCTGGCTTGCGACGACAAGGGCAATTACCGCGCGGCCCGCGAGGCGCGGCGCGTGACCGGCGTCTTCATCGCGTCCGACCGCAGCATGAGCGTCAAACTCGACTCTTCCGACGAAGAGTACCTGGAAATGCCCCGGCGTCTGACCCACGCCTTGGTGGACGGCGACAAGGTTGCGGTTGACCTGCTCGAAGGCCGTGCGGGCGCCGAGGATTTTCCCGTTGCGGTCGAAGTCGTTGCGCGCGACCGTGAAGTCGTCGGCGTCGTCGCGCCGGGCGGGGGCATCGAGCCGTTGCACGAAATCGGCCAGGACGAAGTGCGGGTGCTCGCCGGCGGTTCTTCAGCGAAAGCCGCGGCGGTCAAAAGCGGGGACGTCGTCGTCGTGCGCCTGCGCGAGCCCGAGCCGGGCGGCGCGGTGGCGGGCGAGATCGTCGAGATGCTCGGCGATCGTGAAAGCGCGGGCATGGAAGTCGACGTCGTCCTGCGCACTTACAACGTCCCGTGCCGTTGGCGGCGCGAGGCGCTGGACGAGGCCGAAAGCTGCACCGTGGTTTCGGAACGGGACTTCGCCGGGCGCGAAGACCTGCGCGAGACGGGATTCGTCACGATAGACGGCGAAGACGCGAAGGATTTCGACGACGCGGTCTTCTTTGAAAAGCGCGGCGACGGCTGGCGCTTGTGGGTTGCAATCGCCGACGTCGCAAGTTACGTCAAGCCGGGCGGTGCGCTCGACGCCGCGGCGTACGAACGGGGCAACTCGTTTTATTTCCCGGGGCGCGTCGTGCCGATGCTGCCGGCGACGCTGTCCGACGGCTTGTGCTCGTTGCGCCCCGACGAGGATCGTCTGGCGTTGGTTTGCCGCGTGGACTTGTCGGCGCAAGGCGAAATCGGCGCTTATGAATTCGTCCGCGCGGTCATCCGCTCCCACGCACGGATGACCTACACCGAAGTCGGGCGTTTTCTGCAAAACGGCGAAGGACTCGACGCGCGCTCGGCGCGGGTGCGTGACACCTTGCGCGAAGGTGCGCGTGCGTTCGAGCGGCTTCTGGCCCAACGGCGCACGCGCGGCGCGCTCGAAATCGACATGGTCGAGACGCGCATGTTGTTTGACGAGCGGGGGATGGTGCGCCGGATCGTGCCGTTCGAGCGCAACGACGCGCACCGCTTGATCGAGGAGTGCATGATTTGCGCCAACGTCTGCGCCGCGAAGTTTCTCGCCGAGCGCAACTGCGGGCTGCTCTACCGCGTCCACGCCGGCCTCAAGAAAGAGGCGGTTGAGGATCTCAAGTTCTTCCTGCGCGAGCGCGGGCTTCGTCTCGACGGGGAACACAACGTCGCCCTTGCGCGCCTGCTTGAAGAAGTCGCCGACCGCGACGACGCGCACGCGGTGCAAAGCGTGATCTTGCGTTCGCTGACGCGGGCGCTGTACCAGCCGGACAACGCCGGGCACTACGGCTTGGCGCTCCCGTTTTACGCGCACTTCACCTCGCCGATTCGCCGTTATCCCGACCTGCTCGTGCACCGCGCGATCCACTCGGCGCTCGACGGCGGTGCCGACGCGGGCAAACGCTACGGCAAGGACGAGCTGAAAGCCGCCGGCGACCATTGCTCGGAGACCGAAAAGACCGCCGACGACGCAACCCGCGCAGTCGCCAAGTATCTCAAGTGTCTCTACGTTCAAGACCGGATCGGCGAACGTTTCAGCGGCATCATCGTCGGCGTCACCAACTTCGGCTTGTTCGTCGAACTCGACAAGGTTCACGTCGAGGGGCTTTTGCACGTTACGTCCCTGGACTCCGACTATTACTTCTTCGACGGCCCGGGACATCGCCTGGTCGGCGAATCGAGCGGCAGGGTGTACCGTCTGGGCGACCGTATCGACGTCGTGCTGGTCAGCGTCGTGCCCGAGGAGCGCAAGATTGACTTCGCCTTGCCGGACTCCGCCGGTTCAAGACGTCCCCGCCGGCGCAGGAGAAGGTGAGAGTCCCCGCACCCGACGCGCCGATTTGGATTTACGGCGCCAACAGCGTGCATGAGACGCTCAAGTCGTGCCTGCGGGACGTCGTCGAGGTTTGTTTCGCCGAGCACAAGGACAACCCGCGTCTGGATCGTCTGCGCGAGGAGGCCGAAGCCGCCGGCGTCGCTTGCACGGTCAAGTCTGCACGCAAGATCGACTTCGCCTTGCCGGACTCCGGCGGTTCAAGACGTCCCCGCCGGCGCAGGAGAAGGTGAGAGCCCCCGCACCCGACGCGCCGGTTTGGATTTACGGCGCCAACAGCGTGCAGGCGACGCTCAAGTCCCGCCCGCGCGACGTCGTCGAGGTTTGTTTCGCCGAGCACAAGGACAATCCGCGTCTGGATCGTCTGCGCGAAGAGGCCGAAGCCGCAGGCGTCGCTTGCACGGTCAAGCCTGCGCGCACGATCGAAAGTTTGACCGGCGATCGAAGCCATCAAGGCGTCGCGGCGCTGTGCCGCTTGCCCGCGTGCTTGGGTGAACGCGATCTCGCCGCTTTATGCACCGGCACGCCGGCGTTCCTGATTCTCGACCGTGTCAC
>CAZKLI010000139.1:0-1706 GCA_964553575.1 uncultured Chromatiales bacterium | reverse complement strand
CGGCAAGATCATGAACACTTGGGAGACCGGGGTTGACGATTTGCTCGGTTCTCAGGAGATTCACGACGTCGCGACCGCGATCGGCGTCAAGCCCGGCAGCGACGACCTCGACGGCCTGCGCTACGGCAAGGTCTGCATCCTCGCCGACGCCGACGCCGACGGCTTGCACATCTCGACCTTGCTCGCCGCGTTGTTCATGAAGCACTTTCCCAAGTTGCTCGAGGCCGGGCACGCCTACGTCGCGGTGCCGCCGTTGTTTCGCATCGACGTCGGCAAGGACGTCCATTACGCCAACAACGAAGACGAGCGTGACCGTTGCTTGGCCGGCCTGTCGGAAAAGGACGCCGCGCGCGCGCGGATTACGCGCTTCAAGGGCCTCGGCGAGATGAACCCGCAGCAACTGAAGGAGTCCACGATGACCGCCGGAAGCCGTCGTCTGTTGCAGCTGACCCACGAGCCCGACCTGGCCGCCGACGCCGTGATGGACATGCTGCTTGCGAAAAAACGCGCCGCCGACCGTCGCGAATGGCTCACCGAGCGGGGCAATCTCGCCCAAGATTTGGCGTGAATTTGGCGTGACACAGTTTTTCTCACAAAACGTGGTCGCGGTAATCTGGGATTTCGACCAAACCCTGATTCCGGGTCACATGCAGGCGCCGCTGTTCGCGGCGTACGGCGTCGAAGAACGTGCTTTCTGGGCTGAAGTCGCGCGTTTGCCGGAGCGTTACAAGGCGCTCGGGCACGAGCAGACCTCGGGGGAACTCTTGTACTTGAATCATATTCTCGATTACACGCGCCGGGGCAGGTTTCAGGATTTGAACAACGAGAAGTTGCGCGCGCTCGGTGCCGAACTGGTGTTCTATCCGGGGTTGCCCGATTTCTTCGGCGAACTCAAGCGCGTCGTCGCCGCCTCGCCGTACAAGGAACACGACGTCAAGGTCGAGCATTACGTCGTCAGCACCGGACTCTCGCAGATGATACTCGGCAGCGCGGTCAGCGAGCATCTCGACGGCGTGTGGGGCTGCGAGATGCTCGACGAGAAAGGCGAGGACGGGGAATTGCGCTTGTCGTCGGCCGGTTACGTGCTCGACAACACGACCAAGACCCGCGCCATCTTTGAAATCAACAAAGGCGTCAACGTCCGGCCGAACGACATAGACGTGAACGCGCGAATGGCCGAAGACGCGCGCCGGGTGCCGATTTCGCAGATGATTTACGTCGCCGACGGGCCGAGCGACGTGCCGGTGTTTTCGGTCGTCAAGCACTTCGGCGGATACACCTATGCGGTGTACAACCCGAAGTCGGAGAAAGCTTACAACCAGGCTTACGACCTGTTGCACAAGGAACGGCGCGTTGACGCGATGGGCGCCGCCGACTACACCGAAGGCTCCGACACTTGGCGCTGGCTGATGCGCACCGTCAAGGACGTCGCCGACGGCATCGTCGAGCAGCGGGTGCACCGTCTCAAGCGCAGCGTCGGCAACGCGCCCGGGCACCTCAACGAATGAACGCGCCGTGAAGCCCGCCCCCAAGAAGAAAACGGCGCGCAAGAAGACCGCGCGAAAGGGCGCAAGGAAGAAGACCGCGAGCATGTTCAACGGCGGGTCCGACGACGGGTCAGGGGGCGGGCGTCCGGCGGCGGCCGCGGTCGCCGCCGAGCAGGTTCCCCTGGTCGAATTCGCCGAGCGCGCTTACCTCGACTATTC
>CAZKLI010000138.1:0-2050 GCA_964553575.1 uncultured Chromatiales bacterium | reverse complement strand
TTCAACCTGTCTCCGCCGCCGCGGGAGGCGATGACCGTGAACTACGTCGTCGGCGCACGGGGCGACACGGCCGACGCCGCCGATTACGCCGCCGCCGGCGAAGTCGTCGTCCCCGCCGATTCGGCGACCGGCACGATTTTCGTTTCGATCCGGGACGATGAATCGATTGAGCCGCTGCGCGAGTTCTTCACGGTCTCGCTGGTGGCTTCCGACGGCCGATTCCCGACGTCGTCGTCCGCGGTGCGGGTCGTAATCGAGGAAGAAGGGATTTGCGACCGCACGGCGCAGGTGCGGGACGCGCTGTTGAGCGCGATCGGAAGCGTCACCTGCCGCAACGTGACGAGCGGGGACCTGGCCGGAATAACCGGGGAGTTGGATCTGAGTTCCGCGGCGATCGGTGCACTCAAGGAGCAGGACTTCTTGGGTCTTTCTTCGTTGCAAGGGTTGCGGCTGAACGATAACTCGCTGCGGACTCTGCCGGCGGGGGTGTTCGCCGGCCTCGGCGCGCTGGTGCGGCTGGATCTCAGCGCCAACCGGCTGGTCGCGATGCCGCCGGAGACGTTCGCCGGTCTCGGGCGCTTGGAGAAGCTGTGGCTGAACGGCAACCGACTCGAAGCGTTGCCACCGGGAATATTCGCCGGTCTCGGGAACCTGGACCTGCTTCATCTGCACGACAACCCGGGTGCGGATTTTGAACTGGCGCCGCGACTCGTGTTTCCTGCGGTCGGCCGGCAGGTTGACGACGGCCGACAGAACTGGCCTTTCCAATTCAGGCTCGACGAGGGCGCGCCGTATCGTCTGCAAGTCAATATTGAGGCAACGCAGGGAAGACTCAATCCTCTTCCCTTTGCAACGAGACCGCGAATCAGGGAGGGGCAGACGAACTCGGCGGTTTTCAATGTGCGCCCCAGCGGCGGGAGAGCCGCCGTGAGCGTGGTCGGCGTCGGGCCCGAATCACCGCCCACCGACTGTCCTGTCGAGGAAAGGCATCAGGGGTCGTGTTTCAGCGGCTTGAGCGTCGTTGCACCCGCGTCGTTTTCTTTCGGCAGAGGCTCCCTCGACGGCGCCCTGTGCAATCGGACGCAGGGCATCCGGGAGGCGATCCTGCCGTCGTTTGAAGACAGCAGCTGCAGTTCTTTCTCGAACGGCATATTGACGATACTGACGGATCTGGACGCGAGCGGCAGGGACATCGGCGGTTTGCGGGAGTCGGATTTCGAGGACTTGGACGCGCTGAAGTCGTTGGACTTGAGCGACAACCGGCTGGACGCGCTGCCGTCGAGCTGGGGGGCCGACGACGACACGCTCGGCGACACGCTCGAGCGGCTGGACTTGAGCGGCAACCGCGATTTGCGGCGGCTGGGCGAGGATGCGTTCGAGGAGTTGGGCGTCTTGAGAAGACTGGATTTGTCGGCGAGCGGGTTGAGCGAGCTGCGCCCGCGCGCTTTCGCCGGACTGGCGAGTTTGGAGCAGTTGCTGCTGCACGACAACGACCTGCGCGAGCTGCCGGCGGGAATCTTCGCGGGTCTCACGGGTCTCGGGGGGCCTCGGGGGAGCCTGCGTCTCGAGGACAACCCGGACGACGGTTCGCCGGATTTCGTCTTGACCGCCGAGTTCAGGATCGTGAGGAGGTCTGCCGACTCGCTCGAGTTTTACCTGTATCTGGCGGAAGGTGCGCCGTTTGATTTGTCGTTTCCGTTGAACGCGGACGGGGCGGTCCCGCCTCCGCCGTCGGAGTTGACGATCGCGGCGGGCAGCACGCAAAGCGAGACGTTGAGCGCCGAGTTTCCGTCCGGGCAGTCGCTGCGCCTGAGTTTGGGCGCCCCGCCGCCGCTGCCTTACGGCGATTCAAGTTGCGGGTACGCCCCTTGCTACGACGGATTCGGGATTGCGTCGGGCAGGCCTTTGGTTTATGACGGTTCGTTGGCGTCGCCGCGGGTGGCGGCGGTCGAGTTCGTTTCCGCGCCGCGGCACTTGGAAGACGCCTACGTTGCGGGGCTTGAGACGGTTGTCGTCGACGTGGTCTTCGACAAGGCGCTGATCGTGGACG
>CAZKLI010000137.1:0-5135 GCA_964553575.1 uncultured Chromatiales bacterium | reverse complement strand
TGGTGGTGGGTGATGATGATCGCCCCGAGCGCCGCATCGGCTTCCCGCAGCGCGGCGAGCACCGGCGTCGCGTCGCCCGGGTCAACGACCGCTGCCCGGCCGTTCCCCGCGCGCGCAAGCAACCACAGATAATTGTCGCTGAACGCGGGAACCGGTGTCGCCCGAATCATCGCCGCGGCCGCCCTAAGAGGCAGCAAGCATCGGTGTTGCGCCTCCCGCGCGCGCAAGCAACCACACATATATTGTCGCTGAACGCGTATTGTCGCTGAACGCGGGAACCGGTGTCGCCTGAATCATCGCCGCGGCCGCCCCTAAGACGCCGGTTGCACCGAGGCATCGTCCGGCGCTTTTTCACGGTTCTCCTTGCCCGACCGCCCGGGTGGCCGCGGGGGCGCGATGGTCGAGATAGCGTGCTTGTACACCATGCGCGTTACGGAATCCTTCACCATAACGACAAACCGGTCAAAGGCCTCGATCTTTCCTTGCAGCCTGATTCCGTTGACCAAGTAAACGTTCACCGTCTCATGGTTCTTGCAAAGTGTGTTCAGAAACACATCTTGTAGTATTGGTTCTTTAGACATGCGTTTCTCCTAAAGTGGTTCCTCCGTGGTTTCGGGGCGCCGAATCACCGACCGAACCGCCGTCACCGACTGCTCCCCCCTTCCCCCATAGATTAGCAAATAGATTAACAAGGGCGCCGACGCGTCAAGCATCACCCGCAGATTCAAGCGCCGCGCGCGATAATTCGGCGGTCAGCGCCTCGGGCGAGACCCGGTCAACCTCGCGGCGGCGGACGCCGTTCATGCTCCTCATCCAGGTCAGCTGCCGCTTGGCGAGTTGCCGCGTCGCGTTGACCGCCCGTTCACGCATCTCTTCGCGGGTGCATTCGCCCGACAGATACGACCAAGTCTGGCTGTAACCCACCGCGCGCATCGAAGGCAGGTCGCGATTGAGGTCGCCGCGCAACATCAGGCGGCCGACCTCGTCAACCAGTCCCGCGTCGAGCATCGCGTCGAAGCGGCGTTCTATGCCGGCGTGCAACAACGAGCGGTCGGCGAAATCCAGACCGAACTTCAAGATCGGAAACGGCGGCTTGCCGGCGCGCCCGGAGAGAAACTCGCTGAACGCGCAGCCGCTGGCGCGATACACCTCAAGCGCGCGCCTGACGCGCTGCGAGTCGTTGGGATGCAGCCGGGCGGCGGTCGTCGCGTCCACCCGCCGCAATTCTTCGTACAACGCCGCCAACCCGAGCCGGCGTTCTTCCTCGGCCAGTTCGCGCTTGACCTCGGCGTCAACTTCGGGGACTTCATCGAGACCGCGCTCAAGCGCGTCGAAGTAAAACATCGTCCCGCCGACCAGAAGCGGCGTCTTGCCTTGCGCCAGAATCCTCTCGACCAGCGCCGACGCTGATTCCCGAAACAAGGCCGCCGAGTAAGTCTCGCGCGGGTCGAGCACGTCGATCAGATGGTGCGGCACGCGGCGGCGCACCTCAGGTGAAGGCTTGGCGGTGCCGACGTCCATGCCTTTGTACACCAGCGCCGAATCGACGTTGATGATTTCGCACGGCAGACGCTCGCACAACTGCAACGACAGCGCAGTCTTGCCGCTGCCGGTCGGCCCCATCAGGAAAATCGCAGGCCGCGGCGGCGCCGGCATCCGGGCTGGCATCCGGGCTATTGGCCGCGCAGGAACAGTTTGTCGAGCTGCTCGACGCTCAGCTGCACCCAGGTCGGGCGCCCGTGGTTGCACTGCCCGCTGCGTTCGGTGACTTCCATGCTGCGCAGCAGCGCGTTCATCTCGTCGGTCGTGAGCTTGTGGTGGGCGCGCACCGAGCCGTGGCAGGCCATCGTCGAAAGCAGCTCGTTGAGACGCTGCTCGACCCGCGTTGACGCGCCGTGCTCGGCCAAATCCGCAAGCACGTCGCGGAACAGCGACTCGGTGTCGCTCTCGGCGAGCATCGACGGCACCCGCCGCAACGCGAGCGTATTCTCTCCGATGCGGTCGGCTTCAAAACCGACTTTCACCAAAGACTCGGCGTGGCGTTCGCAAAGATCGGCTTCTTCCGGTGTAACCGACAAGCTCGCCGGCACCAGCAGGGGCTGCGAACGGATTCCTTCTTTCTCATAAGCGCTTTTCAGCTTCTCGTAGGTGACGCGCTCGTGCGCCGCGTGCATATCCACCAGCACCATGCCCTCTTTGTTTTGCGCGACGATGTAGATGCCGTGAAGTTGGCATACCGCGTAGCCGAGCGGCGGCGTCTCGACGTCTTCGGCGAGCGGCGTTTGCGCCGCGTCATATACCGAGGTCTCGGCTTGCGGGCCGCGGTCGGGTACCTGCCGACGGCGCCTGGGCAAAGGCATGGACGCCGGCCCGAGAACCGGCCCAGGCATCGGTGCGGATGCGCCGGTCGCCGGCGAAACCAGGTCACGCCAGCCGTCGGCCTGTCCCGCCCGCGGATTCTCGTTGACCAGCCGGCGATGGTGCTCAGCCCGGTTGACCGCGACGTCGGGCGCAAGCCCGGCGATGACCTCGGCCACCGCATGCCGCACGAAGTCGTGCACGAAGCGCTGTTCCCGAAAACGCACCTCGAGCTTGGACGGATGCACGTTGACGTCCACCTGCGCGGGGTCGAGTTCGAGGTACAGCACGTAACAGGGATGGCGGCCGTGAAACAGCACGTCGCTGTAGGCTTCCTTGACCGCGTGCGTCAACGTGCGGTCTTTGACCGAACGCAGGTTGACGTAACTGAACTGCATATCCGGCTGGCTTCGGGACAGCGTCGGCAGCCCGAGCCAGCCGCTCAACTTGAGCCCGCCGCGTTGCTGCTCAAACCAAACCGCCTGCTCGGCGAAGCGCCGTCCGAGAACTTTCTCGACCCGCCGCCTGCTTCCGGGTTCGGCATCGGCCGGACAATCAAAAACCGGCTTGCCGTCGTTGAGAATCTCAAACTCGACGTCGGCGCGCGCCAACGCCAGACGATGCAGCCATTTCTGGACGTGACCGAACTCGGTGCGCGGAGTTTTCAGGAACTTGCGCCGCGCCGGAACGTTGTAGAACAAATCACGCACGTCAACCGTCGTGCCGAGAGGATGCGCCGCCGGCGCCGGTTCGTCAAAGTCCTCGTCGCCCGAAGCACTCAGCTCCCAGCCTGTCTCTTCGCCGGCGACGCGCGAAGTGAGCTTGAGTCTCGACACCGACGCGATGCTCGGCAACGCTTCACCGCGAAAACCGAAGCCGCGGATGTTGTCGAGGTCGGGAAAGTCCTTGATCTTGCTGGTCGCGTGCCGCGACAACGCCAACGCAAGTTCGTCCCTGGCGATGCCTTCGCCGTCGTCCCGCACTCGGATTCGCCCGGCGCCGCCTTGCTCGATCTGCAGTTGAATCGCGGTCGCGCCGGCGTCGAGACTGTTCTCGACCAGTTCCTTGACCACCGAAGCGGGGCGTTCGATCACCTCTCCCGCGGCAATCTGGTTGACCAGTTTAGGTGACAGGCGGTTGATCGTCATCGTGTATGCTTAGCTCGGAAATGGACGGCCGGATTATACAACTGCACCCCGACCTGCACAGGTTTGAGTCGGTCAAGGGGCTGTATCTCGCCGAGAGTCTGCACGCGCGCGGCCCGTTGGTCTATGCCAACTTTGTCACCAGTCTCGACGGCAGAATCGCCGTTTCGCACGGCGGCACCGACCGCCTGCCGAAGCATTTGAGCAACGCCAACGACCTGCGTCTGTTCCTCGAGCTTCTGGCGCAGGCCGACTGCGTAATCACCCACGGCGCCTATCTGCGCGCCCGAGCCGACGGCCGCCTCGGCGACGTTTTCCGTTTCGACGACGAACTGAGCGAATGGCGCCGCGAGAACGGCCTTGCGCCGCCGGTGGTGGTGGTGTGCAGCGCCCGGCTCGACTTTCCGGAACCGTCCGACCTCGAACGCGACAAGGTCATCATTGCGACCGGCGAGAAGCACGACGACGCCCGCGCCGAACGCTGGCGCAATAAAGGCTACCGGCTGATTACCGCGGGCGCCGGTGCAATGGTCGAGGTCGGCGAGCTGCTCGACAAGCTGGCGGGGCGGAACTTTCGCAGCATCTACTTCGTCGCCGGACCGACCTTGCTCGAATCGGCACTCAAGGATCGCCGCCTCGACCTGCTCTACCTGACGCTTTCGCACCAATTCGTCGGCGGCGACGCGTTTCACACCTTGATTCCCGAAGCCGAACTCGGCCATTGCCGCCTGATACAGAAGCGTCTGATCTTTGACGACTCACCCGGACTCGAACATTCACAGTGGTTTGCGAAGTTCGAGTGCCGCTACCGGTGAGACGCAAGACCGGAACGCCCGAACACAAACCGGGAGTCGGTTCGACGCTTTCCGCATCGTCCGGCGACGTATTCACGCCTTGCGCCTCGTTCCCGGCAGCCGCCCGGTTCGCCGGGGAATGACCGACGTTGCCGTCAAACGGTACGGCGTGCACCGAACGGTTTTGGTTGAGGCGGCCTTAAGGTCTATCGGAAGCCGGCTCAGACCGGCTGGAAACCATCGGTTTTCGCGCCTCAACCGCGTCGAGCAAGTCACGTCCCGCTTGGCTTCTCGCCTCGGCCTCGATACGCCGCCCGGCGCCAGCCGGGCCGACGGCGCAGTCAACGAACAGAAAACGCAGCACCGCGTCGGGTGCGGGCAAAGCGTCGGCGGCGTTCTCGGGCCACTCTATCAGGCAGACGCTGCGCTCGCCGAAATGATCCCTTGCGCCGAGCATTTCGAATTCGTCGGCACCGCTCAGGCGGTACAAATCAAAATGCAGCACTTCGACCCCGCCCGCCTCGTAAATCTCAAGCAAGGTGTAGCTCGGGCTCTTTACCCGCCCGTGACAGCCCAGGGCGCGGATGAAACCGCGGCTGAAAGTCGTTTTGCCGCCGCCTAGCCCGCCGCTCAGCCACAGCGTCAACGGCGCTTTCGTGCAAGCGGCGAACGCTTCACCGACGGCCTCGGTGCGGCCGGCGTCGGGCGCGTCAAACGAAAATTGCGTCGGCACTTGGGTCAACCGGACGAAACAAGGACGCGCCGCGGGCCGGTCAATTCACGCACGCGCGCAGATGCGGCATCAGGTCGGAAGCGATCAAGCCGCGCGGAGCGCCGG
>CAZKLI010000136.1:0-6535 GCA_964553575.1 uncultured Chromatiales bacterium | reverse complement strand
TCGGCTACCGTGAAATCCGCCTGCCCCTGCTCGAGAAAACCGAACTGTTCTCCCGTTCGATAGGCGAGGTCACCGACATCGTCGAGAAAGAGATGTACGCTTTCGAGGATCGCGGCGGCGATTGCCTGAGTCTGCGTCCTGAAGGCACCGCCGGTTGCGTGCGCGCGGGGGTCGAACACGGTCTGTTGCGTCCCGACCGCCGCCTGCGCTTGTGGTATTCGGGCGCGTTCTTTCGCCGCGAGCGCCCGCAGAAAGGGCGCTACCGCCAGTTCCATCAGGTCGGCGCCGAGGCGTTCGGCTTCGCCGGGCCCGAGCTCGACGCCGAACTGCTGGCGATGACCGCCCTGATGTGGGAGCGTCTCGGCGTCTCGGCGGATTTGACGCTCAAGCTGAACACGCTCGGCGACGCCGTTTCGCGCAAGCGTTATCGCGACGACCTGAGCGCGTACTTGGTGCGCCACGAAGCGCGCCTCGACGAGAACGCGCGCAAGCGCATCCATACCAATCCGTTGCGCGTGCTCGACAGCAAGGAAGAGCGCACCCGCGAAGTGATCGCCGATGCGCCGCGTTTGGCGGAATATCTCGACGACGAGTCGGTGCGCCACTTCGAAGAGCTGCAAGCGTTGCTCGACGCCGCCGGCGTCAAGTTCGAGCGCGACGAGCGTCTGGTGCGCGGTCTCGACTACTACACGCGCACCGTCTTCGAGTGGGTGGCGCCTGGCGAAGGCGCGCAGACGGCGGTCTGCGCCGGCGGTCGTTACGACGGGCTGGTCGAGGCCTTGGGCGGCCCCGCGGTGAACGCGGCGGGCTTCGCCGTGGGCGTCGAGCGGCTGGCCGCGATGGCGCCCGCCGCCGCGTCCGCGGAGACCGACGCTTACGTCGTCGCGGTCGGCGAAGCGGCCGGGCGCGAGGCGCACAGGCTTGCAATCGCCTTGCACCGCGCCTTGCCCTACCGGCGCATCGTCCTCGACTGCGCGGGCGGCGGCTTCAAGACGCAGCTCAAGCGAGCCGACAAATCGGGAGCGAGAGTCGCATTGCTGATCGGCGAGGAGGAAGTTGAAAAAGGCGTCGTGACAATCAAGCCGCTTCGCAGCCGGGAAGAGCAGAAACAACTCCCCGTCTCGCAGGTGCAGGCGCAGATCGAGCAGTATCTGTCGTGATAGAATAGCCGCCTTTTCAGCATCTCTCCGATGGCTAAATCTCCACCGAAAGTCAAGCGCAGGCTCAAGCCGCCCGCCCCCGACGCGGACAGCCAAGCGCTGAGCGAATTTCAGCATCTATGGCATGAATACGGCAAATCCGCGGTCACGGGCTTGGTGCTTGCCGTTGCGGCCGTCGCCGGCTGGCAGGGGTGGGATTACTATCGCGACCAGGACGCAATCGCCGCCGCCGAGAGTTACATCGCGTTTGTCGAGACGTTGGGACTTGACGATACGGCGCCTGAAGACGTGGACGCGACACCCGAAGATGCGGATACAGCGCCTGAAGACGCGGACGCGGCACCCGAAGACGCGGACACGGCGCCTGAAGACGCCGCCGCCGAGGTCGAGGTTCCCGAGCTGCCGGAGGCGCTCCACGCCGATACGCCGTATCCGACGTTCGCACGGTTGCAGCGCGCAAAGTATCTCGTCAAGCACAACCTGCTCAGCGAAGCCGCCGAGGACCTTTACTGGGTGGGTGAGAACGCCGTGCAGCCGATGTTGTCTCAGCTGGCTTATTTCAGGCTCGTGCGCGTGCTGATCGCCGGGGGGCAAACCGAGGAGGCGCTGGAAGTATTGGACGGAACCGAGTTCGCGAACGCGATGACCCCGTTGGTCGAGGAGGCGCGCGGCGACGCGTTGCTGCAGAACAAGGACACCAGAGGCGCGATTGACGCATACAAGCGGGCGTGGGAAGCATCCCCGCAGAAACCCGCTTTTCTGCGCATGAAATTGGAGTCGCTCGGGCAGAACGTCGCGGCGCGTCCCCCGCCGTCCGCCGCGCAGTAACGTCAAGCGGCTTTGCCGGGCGTACCCTTATGTTTCGCCGCCGGGCGTTTGTTGTTGTTCTTCTGTGCAGCGTTTTGCTGTCCGCTTGCGGCTGGGTCAAGGACGCCGGCGTTGCGGTGTTCGGCGACGAATTCTTCGAGGACGAGGACGATCCGCGCATACAAGCGCTGACCGGCTTCACGCCGCGGCTGAAAATCAAAGAGGTCTGGTCGGTTTCAGCCGGCGGCGGCGCCGGAGATTCTTATGCGGTGTTGTCGCCGCTGGTGCAGGGTGACGTCGTATTCACCGGCGACCCCGATGGGCGCGTCCGCGCCTTTTCCGCGCGCAACGGCAAACGTCTGTGGAAAAGCGCGTTCGACGCTGAAGTCTCGTTCGGCGTCGGCGGTAGCGGCGCCACGTTGATGGTCGGCGCAGCCAGCGGCGAGGTCATCGCGTTCGCCGCGCAAGACGGCAAACGGATCTGGCGCAAGCGCCTCTCCGGCGACGGGATTACCGCCGTGTCGCACAACCATCGAGGAATCGCGCTGGTGCGTGACTCGGGCGGGCGGATTATCGCGATTACGGTCGAGGACGGCGAGAAGCTGTGGGAAATCAAGACCGAGCTGCCGTCGCTGACGCTGCGCGGCATGAGCCGGCCGTTGTTGCACGGGGATTTCGGCTTCGTCGGGCTTGACGACGGCAGAGTGCTGATGCTTTCGCTCGACGACGGGCGGATGCGCCGCGAGTTCAGGATCGGCTTGGTGACCACGGGTACCGACCTCGACCGCATCGTGGACGTGGACGGCAAGTTCGAGATACACGACGGCGTGCTCTACGTTGCGTCTTACCGCGGGCGGATGCTGGCGTTCGACGTCGAAAAGCAGGAAGTCTTGTGGCTCACCGAAGCCGATTCTTACGCCGGGCTCTCGGTTGACGACCAATTTGTCTATGTTGTCGGCACCGGCGGTGAAGTGCGCGCGCTCGACCGCTTCACCGGCGCCGAGGCCTGGAACAATCCGGCGTTTGCGGTGCGCGATCTGAGCGCACCTTTGGCGAACGGCAAGAACGTCGTCGTCGGCGACAACCTGGGGTATCTGTACTGGTTGTCGCGCAAGACCGGTTCAATCCTTGCGCGCGAGCGCGTGGCGCGCGAGCCGATCGCCGGCGCACCGGTCGCTTGGCGGGGACACGTCATCGCGCTCGACCACGGCGGCGACTTGACCGCGGCTAAGATCACGGCGCGGTTGTCGGCGCGTTCTAATAAGTAGTCAGTTTCGACGGCGCCATGTTGAAAGTCGCACTGGTCGGCAGAACCAACGTCGGCAAGTCCACGTTGTTCAACCGGTTGACGCGCAAGCGCGACGCGCTTGTCGCCGACGAGGCCGGTCTGACGCGCAACCGCCGCTACGACTGCGTTGAGGACGCGGGAAAGCGGTGGCTGCTGATAGACACCGGCGGCTTGAGCGGCGACGAGTCCGAGGTTCGCACCGACGACGCGGTCGGCGAACAGGTCGCCGCACAGACTGAATGGGCGATTGCCGAAGCCGACCTGGTCTGCTTTGTCGCCGACGCGCGCGAAGGACTGACCGGCGCCGACGAGACCGTGGTGCAGCGGCTGCGTCGCGCCGGCAAACAAACGTGGCTGGTGGTCAACAAGACGGACGGTTGCGACGAACACGCGGCGCAGGCCGAGTTCTCGGCGCTCGGCCTCGCCCCGTGCTTTCCCACCGCGGCGGTGCACGGGCGCGGCGTCGGGGCTTTGCGCGACGCACTCACCGAACAGGCCGCCCAAGTAAAGGACGACGCCGTTGCGTTTTCGTCCGACGGCTTGCGCGTGACCTTTCTCGGCCGCCCCAACGTCGGCAAGTCCACGTTGGTCAATCGTCTTCTCGGTGAGGAGCGCGTGCTGACCGACGCCTCGCCCGGCACGACGCGCGACAGCGTTGCGGTGCCCTTCGTCTTCCAAGGGCGCGACTTCGTGCTGGTGGACACCGCCGGCGTGCGCCGTCGCCGCAAGGTGGAAACCGGCGTCGAGAAGTTCAGCGTGCTGAAGACGCTTGAAAGCATCGTGCTGGCCGACGTCGTGGTGCTGGTGTGCAGCACCGCCGACGGCATAACGACCCAGGACGCCTCGCTCGCGGACAGGGCGATATCGGCGGGTCGCGCATTGGTCGTCGCGGTCAACAAGAGCGACCTGCTTGGCGGCGCCGAGACCCGTTCCCGGCTTGAACGCAGTCTCGACCTCGGTCTGCGGTTCTTACGCGGCGTCGAGGTGATCAAGACGTCGGCGTTGCGTAATCGGGGCATGAAATCCCTGATGCGCGCGGTGCGGTGCGCCCACGAATCGGCGCTGGTTCAGGTGCCCACGCCGACGTGCACCAAGCTGCTCCGGACCGCGGTCGAGCAGAACCCGCCGCCGGCGTCGTCGGGTGCGCGCGCCAAGTTGCGTTACGCCCACCAGGGCGGCAACCGTCCGCCGCGTTTCATCGTTCACGGCTCGCGCGTTGACGCGCTGCCGGCGTCGTACCGCCGCTATCTCGAGAATTTCTTTCGTGAACGGCTGAACCTCGTCGGCACGCCGGTGCGTCTCGAGTTCAGGCGCACGCCGAACCGCTTCGTACAGCCGGACGGATGAACGGGCGGCGGGCTGCCCGTGCTTCGGGCGCTAGGTCAGGCTTCCGGGGCGCCCGGCAGCGTCACCGCCGCCGCTTTCCAGCCGTCCATGCGGTGTTCGGCGACCACCGCGGTCGCAATCCCGCCGCGGACGTTGAACTCCGCGGTCAGGCGCATGAAGCGCGGGGAGAGAACCCGGCACAAGTCGTCGAGAATCTCGTTGGTCACCGTCTCGTGGAAAGCGCCGTTGTCGCGGAAAGACCATATATATCCCTTGAGGCTCTTCAACTCCAGGCACAGGCGGTCGGGCACGTATTCGATCAGCAGATGAGCGAAGTCAGGCTGGCCGGTGAGCGGGCACAGGCAGGTGAATTCGGGGACGTCGATACGCACGGTATAATCCCGCCCCGGCTCGGGATTTTCGAAAGTTTCAAGGTTTTTAGCGGGTTCGGCCATGTGCTCGCCGGCAGGCTTAACGTTATGGGCTTTGGACAATCAAACTTGGCGGTGTTGAATCGTTCGTTTAGATTACCTCATTTGATAGACTTGTAAAAATGCGGTTGGAGAAGATCAAACTCAACGGCTTCAAGTCGTTCGCCGAGCCCGTCACCATTGAGTTTCCGAGCAACATGATCGGCGTCGTCGGGCCCAACGGCTGCGGCAAGTCAAACATCGTGGACGCGGTGCGCTGGGTCATGGGCGGGACTTCCCGGCACGTGCGCGCGACGACGCTGGAAGACGTCGTATTCAGCGGCACCGGCGCGCGCAAGCCGATGGGGCTGGCTTCGGTCGAGCTGATTTTCGACAACGCCGCCGGCGTCGGCGGCAAGTTTTCGCAATACACCGAGTTGTCCTTGAGACGCACGGTCACCCGCGACCGTGATTCCAAGTATTACATCAACGGCACGCGCTGCCGCCGCCGCGACGTCGCCGACATATTTTTCGGCACCGGCCTCGGCGCCAACAGCTACGCGGTGATCGAGCAAGGCATGATATCGCGCGTGATCGAGGCCAAGCCCGAAGAGATGCGCGGCTACATCGAGGAGGCGGCGGGCGTGTCCCAATACAAGGAGCGCCGTCGCGACACCGAAAACCGCATCCGCCACACGCGCGACAACCTCGAACGGGTGATAGACATCCGCGACGAGGTTGCCAAGCAGCTCGGCAAACTCAAGCGTCAGGTCAAAAGCGCCGAGAAATTCAAGCAGCTGAGAAAGGACAAGGAGCGTTTCGAGTCCGAGTTGCTTCTGCTGAGGTACAAGCACCGGGAAGACGAGCGCGCCGCCGCCGAGAAAGAAGCCGGCGAGCGCCGCGCCGGCTTCGAGAAGATTCAGGCGGCGTTGCGTCAGGCCGAGGTCGAAGCCGAACAGAAACGCACGGAGGCGGCGCAATGCAACGACGAGCTCAACCGCGTCAAGGAGGCGCATTATCGCGTCGGCGCGGACGTCTCCGGCGAACGGCAGGACATCGAAAACCGCGGCAAAAGCATCGAGCGATTGAGCGAAGAGCGCGGCGAAGTGACCGCGATGGCCGAACGCAACCTGCAGGAAATAGACAAGCAGCAGGTGTTGTTCACCGAGAAGGAACGGCGTCTCGGTGAACTCGACAAGGAGGTCGAACGCTTGAGCGCCGAGGTCGAACGCCTGCGCGAGGAACGCACCGCCGCCCGGCAGACGCTGCACGAAACCGCGCACAAGCACCAGTCCGACATCGCCCGGATCGGCGAGGAAGTCGCCGCGTTGCGCGACAAGGTGCACGACTTGGCCGAGGCGGTGCACGCCGAGCAAGGGCGAAGCAGCGACGTGCAGGGACGGCTCGCGTCGCTCGAGGCGTTGCAGGAAGCCGAGCTGCGCGGCGACCAGGGCGCTTTCACGCAGTGGCTGGAGGCGGCGGACGGCTCGAACAGCACCAGCGTGCCCTTGTCGAAATCACCGACGCGTACGGCGTGTTCCTCG
>CAZKLI010000135.1:0-5432 GCA_964553575.1 uncultured Chromatiales bacterium | reverse complement strand
TTTGTATATGACCGGTGGTCTGCAAAACTATTTTGACTTCAACTGGTTGGTTAACATGAGAATCTTGGAAAGGTTTTCTCCGTTCCGATATTTTCCTTTGGCTTTGCATAAAAAACTGTTCATGACGTTAAGTATGATGATTTTCACCTTGCTGTTCATCCGCGGTTGTTTTTCAAGAACCGATGAACCCTGCGGGCCGCACAGGTTCGTCGCGTTGGTGGGGGTCTGCCTTGTCGCGTCGGCCTTTTCCGTCCCGGCTCCTTACCCTCAATACTACCTTATGGCTTCTCCTTTTATCGCTCTGGTTGCAGCTTTCTCCTTGCGCCGCTTCTTTACTGACTCGACGGCCAGGAAGTGCCTGATTGTTCTCGTTTTGTTTTCCTGTGCCTACGTAATTCTTGACACAAGAGGAGGTGGTAGGAAAGAAGAGGTCATATCAACCATCAGTTACGTGCTTTCGGTTTCAGAATCCGAAGACCTTTTCTACGGGTATAGGAGAGGCAATCTTTTCAGGCATGACGCGGATTTTTTCTGGTTTTGTCACGAACCGGGGAAATGCGTTGAAACGTACCAAAGTTTTCGTGACTACGACTACAACCCCATGCAGATAATCATGGAAACTCGCCCAAAAGTCGTTCACGTGAGAGGAAGTCGGTTTTATGCTTCCATAGCGGAGCACCCTCACTTTGTCAGCAACTACCAGCGATCTTCTAAGCACCCGTCGGTCTATGTGAGAAAAGACGCCCGCTGAATCAAACCGGTTTCCCCGAATCGAGTGTAGGAGCAAGGAAGACGAGGGATATGGGGCAAGACCGCACGCCTAACCGCTTTCCAACAGAGCCTCGACGTGCGCCGCGACGGCGCTCGCAAGCCCCTGCAGTCGGTACCCGCCTTCAAGCACCGACACCAAACGTTTTTCGCAGTGCCGCGCGGCGAAGTCGGTCATCATCTTCGTCAGCTCGGCGAAACCGGCGTCGCTGACCGCAAAGCAGCCGAGGGTGTCGTCCTTGCGGCTGTCGAACCCCGCCGAAATCAGCACCAAGTCGGGCTTGAACGCTTCGGCGGCCGGCAACAGACGGTCGGTGAACGCCGACAGGACGTCCCGGTCGGTCGCGCCGCAGTCGAGATGCACGTTGACGTTGTATCCCTTGCCTTCGCCTATGCCGATTCTGTTCGGGTCACCGGTGCGGGGGTACGCGTGTTGGTCGTGAGTCGAGAAGAACAGCACCGACGGGTCGTCGTAGAAAGCGGCCTCGGTGCCGTTGCCGTGGTGGTAGTCCCAGTCTGCAATCAGGATCTTTTCCAAGCCGTGGACCCGCTGGGCGTAGCGCGCAGCGACCGCGACCGTGTTGTAGAAGCAGAACCCTTCTTCACGCCCGGTGTTCAATGCGTGGTGCCCCGGCGGGCGGATTGCGCAGAACGCGTTGTCGAGACCGCCTTTGCACACGACGTCGGTCGCCGCAATCCCCGCGGAGACCGCCGCGACCGCCGCCTTGTGTGCTTCGGGGTGGCGTTTTTTTATCGCCGCGACGTGTCCGGCGGTGTGGATGCGCAGTATATGCGGCTCGGCGTTGTCAATCAGTTCAATTCTTTCGGTTTTCTCCAGCAAGCCGTCCCGTTTCAGCCGCTCGACGATTGCAACAAGCCGGTGCGGCGACTCGGGGTGCCCCTGTGCAATCCAATGCTCAAGGAAAGACGGATCGTGCGCTATCCCGGTTCTGCTGGTTTTCGGTCGGGGGGCGGGACGCGTACCGCGGCCGGGCGGTTGTTCGGAGGTCAGTCCGGCGGTGGACACCGCGCCGCTTAGGACCAAGCCGGCGCTTGTCTCCAGGAAATGTCTTCGGTTCATCGTGTTCCATTGTCGGTTTCCGTCGGGCGCTTTTCAAGACAACCTTGTATTCAATGTATGCCGCGCCGTTCGGCGGTGCGGCAGCATCGTCGTCCGGCGATAAATCGGGCGGATGGGTTCCCGGGAATGCAGCGGTCGGACGCGGGGCAGAGACCGTCGGGTGCCGGGCAGCAGGGTGTTGAACGGGTACCGGGGTTGCCGGCGCAACAATATGTCATAGCCGCCTTTTTCGATGATTCAGATCTCCTCGGCGAATCGTTACCGGTCTGGGTGGACGAAAGTTTGCCGGGGGTATAATCACGATTCACTCGAATTTTGAGTTGCTCACCCGGTGTTTTCGACTTTTACGATGTATTGTGCGCGGAAAGCGGGTGCCGCACGTTACGCCGCCCGACCAGGGTTCATCAAGGAGGCAACGTGACCGGCTTGCTGTCAAAGGAACGTATTGTTGCCGGGCCGGATTTCAACCGCTGGCGGGTTCCGCCGGCCTCGATTGCAATCCATCTGTGTATCGGTTCGGTCTATGCTTGGAGTATTTACAATCCGGCGCTGATCAAGGTACTCGGGGTCGCCACGAGCGCGGCGGATGATTGGAGCTTGCGTGAGGTGGTGTGGATATTCACCGTGGCAATCGTGAGTTTGGGGCTTGCCGCGGCGTTCGCCGGCAGGTGGCTCGAAACGGTCGGGCCGCGAATGGTCGGTGTGACCTCGGCGTGTCTGTGGGGCGGCGGTTATATCGTCGGCGGTTTGGGCATCGTGTTGCATCAACTGTGGCTGGTTTATCTCGGCTACGGCGTTATCGGCGGTTTCGGCCTCGGCCTCGGCTACGTCTCGCCGGTCAGCACCTTGATTCGCTGGTTTCCCGACCGGCGCGGCATGGCGACGGGCATGGCGATCATGGGGTTCGGCGGCGGCGCGATGATCGGTGCGCCGCTCAAGGAGTTTTTCATCAAGTTGTTTTACGACGCGCCCCGGTATTTGGGGTCGGTTGACGCGGTGGATCTGATTACCCGTTCCGGGCGGCGTTTCGTTGAGATAGGCGGTGAACTCAGGGAAGTTGTTGTCGTCAGCGCCAACGAAGTCGCGCAGATGGTCGTGCCGGGTCCCGAGGGAGTGTATATGGTCGGCACCGGTTCGGTCGGCGTCGCTCAGGCTTTCTTCTCGCTCGGGCTGATTTACTTTGTCGTCATGATGGTTGCCGCGTTCGCCTACCGCGTTCCGGCGGAAGGCTGGAAACCCAAAGGCTGGGAACCGCCGAGCAAGGAAGAGGGAGCAAGGCGCATGATCAGTCACCGCGACGTGGACATTGACCAAGCGCTGAAGACACCTCAGTTCTATCAGCTGTGGATCGTGCTGTGCTTCAACGTGACCGCCGGCATCGGCGTTATCGGCGTCGCCAAGACGATGATGAGCGAAATCTTCGGCACCACGCTGCCGAACGTCGTGGACGGTGCGTTTGCCGCGACTTACGTCTTGATGATCAGCGTGTTCAATATGATCGGGCGCGTGATTTGGGCTAGCGCCTCGGACAAGATCGGGCGGCGCAACACGTACTGGCTGTTTTTTGCGGGCGGCATATTGCTTTATCTGTCGATCCCGCTGACCGCTTACCAGGTGAATCTGCACCCGACGGTTTTCTGGTTGGTGGTGTTTTATGCCGCGACGATGATTATTTTCACTTTCTACGGCGGCGGATTTGCGACGATTCCCGCGTACCTCGCGGACATTTTCGGCACTCGCTACGTCGGCGGCATCCACGGGCGCCTGCTGACCGCTTGGAGCGTCGCCGGCGTGCTCGGCCCGCTTGCCATCACTTCCTTGAGAAAGCACACGATGTTGTCCGAGATTCACAAGATCGTAGAGAAAATTTCTCCGGAGAAGTTTCTTGAAACTTTCGGCGCCGGCGTCGAGAAACTTGAGATACTGGTGGAGAGCAAAACCGTTACGATTGCGAAGCTGATGGAGATTGCGCCGCCGGGGACGGTGAACCCGACGCCGTCTTTGTATAACACCACGATGTATCTGATGGCGGCGCTGCTGTTTGTCGCTTTGATCAGCAACGCGCTGATGAGGCCGGTGCACGAGAAGCATCATATAAATGATTGACCCGGCCCGGCTCCGAGCTGATTCCGGGCCGGCACGGGGCGCAGCAGGCGTTTTTCTGCCTCAACTTCAGAGAGTGATTTCAATAAGCTGTTGAATTGGCGAGCCAATTCTAAAGAAAGACAAGCCTATACCAAAAGGCATAGTGGTTATGCTACTCTCTCCGACCCAATACAACTTCATGGAGGGAGTTAATCATGAGGATTAAACAATCCTTTTTGATTGCGATAGCTCTGAGTTTCATCGTGGCGTCGGTCGCACAAGCGAACAGCATGCTGATGAAGATGGAGAAAGATGCCAAGCAGTGGGTCATGCCCACTGGGGACTACTTCAATCATCGCTACTCAGATCTTGACCAAATCAATACCAAAAATGCCAAGGATCTGAAAGTTGCTTGGACCTTTTCGACCGGCGTTCTGCGTGGTCACGAAGGCAACCCACTGGTCATTGGCGACGTCATGTACGTCCACACCCCTTTCCCGAACAAAGTGTTTGCGCTCGACCTGAACAACGACGCGAGCATTATGTGGGAATACCACCCGAAGCAGGACCCGGCTACCATTCCGGTCATGTGTTGCGACACCGTCAATCGCGGCGTCGCCTACGGTGACGGCAAGATATTCCTGTATCAAGCTGACGCGACGCTGGTGGCACTCGACGCCAAGTCCGGCAAAATGATGTGGGAAGCCAAAAACGGGGACATCGGAAAAGGTGAAACCGGCACTTCCGCCCCGATGGTCGTCAAGGACAAAGTCATTGTCGGCATCAGCGGCGGTGAATTCGGCGTGCAAGGTCATGTGACCGCGTATGACATCAACTCCGGCAAGATGGTGTGGCGCGGCTATTCAACGGGTCCCGACAGTCAGACCTTGATGGGGCCGGATACGACCAATCTGGGCAAGTCCGTCGGCAAGGATTCGGGTATTAAGACCTGGGAAGGCGACCAATGGAAAATTGGCGGCGGCACGACTTGGGGCTGGTACTCGTATGACCCTGACTTGGACCTGATGTACTACGGCACGGGCAACCCGAGCACGTGGAATCCAGTTCAGCGCCCGGGCGACAATGCATGGTCAATGACCATCTTTGCGCGCAACCCCGACACGGGGATGGCCAAATGGGTCTATCAGATGACGCCTCACGACGAGTGGGATTTTGACGGCATCAACGAAATGATTCTTGCGGACATCGACGTCAAGGGCCAGATGCGCAAAACCCTGGTGCACTTCGACCGCAACGGTTTCGCCTATACGCTGGACCGTGCGACGGGTGAGCTGCTCGTGGCCGAGAAATACGACCCGGCGGTCAACTGGGCTACCCACGTTGACATGAAAACCGGTCGTCCGCAGGTTGTGAGCAAATACAGCACGCACCAGAACGGCGAGGACGTGAACACAACGGGCATTTGCCCGGCCGCTTTGGGAACGAAAGACCAGCAGCCCGCTGCTTTCTCCCCGATGACCGGCATGTTCTACGTGCC
>CAZKLI010000134.1:0-5073 GCA_964553575.1 uncultured Chromatiales bacterium | reverse complement strand
ATGTATATACATCTAACCTGCTTTTGATACCGCGTTTGCAATAGGTTCAACGCTTGAAAATTCTCCCCATGAATTAATAACCCATTCGTTTGCTCATCCAACGAGCCGGCCTCGGAAAGTTTCTCCAGCAAGCGGTCTGCAAAATCCTTGTCAAAATATCGTGTGTCCACCACCAGAAAAGGATTGGCTTTGAGGAATTCGACGTTCAACGGCTCTGTGTAACCGGTGCCGCCGTTGCCTAGGTCGCTCTTAATTTCATCGACAGCGAACAACTCCACCCACTCCCTGCGCTGTTCCTCATTGGCGGCGATTTCAGGATAAAAATCTTCCGATATCCGGTCGAGTGTTACACACCAATGGCTTTCCAGCACAAACTTCTTCTTCAGCCAAAGCTGTTTCTGAAAATTCTCCAGCTGCGCCAGAAAATCAATGATCTTCCTCCCAACATGTCGAGTCGAGAACACACGCGCCATCGCCCGGTCCACCTTGACGATATATTCCTGTTCTAAAGCATCGAGATTCAGCACTTCCGTATTCAAGTACAGGTCTAATTCACGCCGCAGGAATCCTTTCAGGTCCTTATGTATGAAGTAATCAAAGCTGTTCTTCGCCGTATAGCGCTCGACGTGCTGCTCCAATATGTTGCGTTCACCGTTGGCTTGGGTCGGCGCCGGTGCGGCCAAAAGCACCTTCCAGTTCGGGTCCAATGCGCTTGAGCTCAAAATTTTTTCCACGATCGATGCGTTGACTTTGCTTTGCTGGCCGTTGCCGTTTCCCGGCCAACTCTTCTTCTCGGTTTTTGTCAACGGGCGGTGCTCAAAATAGACAACAAGCTCTTCTCCTTCAGTTTTCACGGCGTCTCTGCCCTTAGCCAACACAAAACGACGCTGGTTGCCGTTGGCTTCTTTTATATTGTCTTTTTCGTTGTTGGCCGCCGCAATTTCAAAACGCACGCGCCGAGCTGCTGCATCTCTGCCAACAGTGAAAATATAAGAAGCGTAATTTTCCGTGGTTTTTATGTAGTACTGGTCTGCGTTGGCCCAGTGCAGCTTCACGTCCTCTCCGTCGTAGGGAATCAGGTAGGACGACTCCCCGCCGCCGGAATAACGGCGCTGCGATACGAAATCGCCCTCGGAGTAGTAGCGCTCAAAGAAATTGACGAGATGGTTATAAACGTCGGCTTCTGCGTTCGCATCGGACTTGACCTCGGCTAACCGCTGTTTTAATTCAACAATCTTCTTCACTTCATCGGGATTCATTTCCAGATCCCGAGCGATTTTTTTTGCTTTAGCGAGTTCACCCTCTATGACAGCCCGTTGTTCAGCGGTAATCCTGCCTAATGTCGTTTCTACTTGCGGCAACAAATCATTATCGAGAAACGCCGTGACCTCTTGCGCTTTCATGCCCATGATTCGGTACAAACCGAAATACAAATCGCCGCGATCGAGCTGAAACATCTCTCGCAGCAGCGTTTTCAACCGGTCGAAATTCTCTCCTGCTTCAGGAGCCGGTTGCACGTTTTCCGCTTCGTTTTTTGGTGAGGGGGGATTGGCCATGGACGGCACTATAAAGCGAGGCGGCAAGACAGGTCAATTTTCAGAGACAGGCTTTTCTGCGACGGAAGTCTGCGACGAACGGTACCTTTTCGCCTACTCTACGGCTACAATGTCCGGCGTCCGCCCAATACCATTCAAGATGAAAACCCAGAAATCACTCGACCTTTACGCCCGGGCCTGCGAGGTGATACCGGGCGGGGTGAACTCGCCGGTGCGCGCTTTCAAAGGCGTCGGCGGCAAGCCGCCGTTCATCGTCAAAGGACAAGGCGCACGGCTGTACGACGCCGACGGCAACGCCTACTTGGATTACGTCGGGTCATGGGGGCCGCTGATCCTCGGCCACGCGCCCGCCGGAATCATCGCCGCGGCGATCGAGGCGATTAAGGACGGCTTGAGCTTCGGCGCGCCGACCGAAATCGAAGTCCGCGTCGCCGAGAAAATCCGCTCGCTGATGCCTTCGCTTGAGATGGTGCGCATGGTCAACTCGGGCACCGAGGCGACGATGAGCGCGATCCGCCTTGCGCGCGGATACACCGGGCGCGACAAGATCATCAAGTTCGACGGCTGTTATCACGGCCACGCCGACGGCCTGCTCGCCGGCGCAGGGTCGGGCGTGCTCACCTGCGCCATTCCCGGCTCGCCCGGCGTGCCCGCCGCGACCGCCGCCGACACACTGGTGCTCGACTACAACGACGCCGAGCAGGTCGAGCGGGCGTTCGAACGCTGGGGCAAGGAAATCGCCTGCGTGATCGTCGAGCCGATTGCGGGCAACATGAACCTCGTGCCCGGCGACGCCGGTTTCCTGCAGACCTTGCGCAAGCTGTGCGACGCAGCCGGCAGCCTGCTGATCTTCGATGAAGTGATGACCGGCTTTCGTGTCGCGCTCGGCGGCGCACAGTCGTTGTACGACGTTCGCCCCGACCTGACGACGCTCGGCAAGGTCATCGGCGGCGGCATGCCCGTCGGTGCGTTCGGCGGCGCCCGCGAAATCATGTCGGCGCTTGCGCCGGCGGGGCCGGTGTATCAGGCCGGCACCCTCTCGGGCAACCCGGTGGCGATGCACGTCGGGCTGAAGACGCTGGAGGCCGTCGAGACGCCCGGCTTCTATGCGTCGCTGTCGGAGAAGGCCGCCGCGTTGTGCGACGGCCTGTCGCACGCCGCCGGAAAGAACGGCGTCGCTTTCTACGGCGATTACCGCGGCGGAATGTTCGGCCTGTTCTTCGCGCGCGGCCCGATACGAACGTTCGAGCAAGTCAAGGCCGCCGACGGCGAACGCTTCTCGCGGTTTCACCGTGCGATGCTCGAACGCGGCGTCTATTTCGCCCCGTCGCCGTTCGAGGCGGGGTTCGTGTCGGCGGCGCACACGACCGAAGACGTCGCTGCGACCGTCGACGCCGCGGCGGAGGCGATGGCAACGTTGAAAGACGGCTAGGGAAATCCGACGCTTTCACGCAAGCCGCAATCCGGGCGTAGAATGGCGGAAATCGCCCTCGGAGAAAGATTATCCAAATCAAGAACACAAAAGACGCTTACGGCTCGATCGCCATCCTGCTGCATTGGATTATCGCCGCCGGGTTTCTCGCGGCTTACGTCGCCGTCTATTATCGGCGGTGGTTCACCGAAGATGAAACGCCGGAGAACTGGACCGCGTTGCAGCTGCACCTCTCTTTCGGCGTGACCATCGCCGCTTTCGTGTTGCTGCGCGTAATCTGGAGAGTGATGAACCGCGCGCCGGACGCACTGGGGAAGACGCAGTTCGAGCGCACGGCGGCGCGTTCGGTGCATTGGGTTTTATACGCGATCATGATCGTGATGCCGATTACCGGCTACATGGGTACTGGGGTCGCGACCGAATACTTCTTCGCCTTTGAGATACCCAAGTTCTCGGACACGGCGCTGTATAACACCGTGGTAACGGAAACGCTGCGGCTTACTTGGGAGGAGTTCGAACCGCCGGTTGACTTCGTGCACAAGCAAAGCGGGGCTTACCTCGTCTGGGTGCTGATCTTGGTGCACGCCGGCGCGGCTTTGTACCACCACTTCGGGCGTAGGGACAACGTGCTGAGACGGATGCTGGGGATGAAGCTCAGCGGTTAAGCCGTCGGCGTTCCCGACCTCAAACCCGCGGTTTGCCGTTCCCGGCGTCAGGATGTTGCGTTCGTCTTGCCGAGCGCTTTGATCGTTTCAGTGACGCTTCCTTTAGGATTAGCTACGTCAAAGGGCAGACACAACAACGTCAAGTCGTCGTCGAGCCGATAACGAAGAGGGTCTTTGAAATCATTGGTGCGCGGATAAACCAGCGCCACCGTTCTGCAGCCGTACTTTTTCCCGTAGGCGTACAGCTGGTACACGTCGGACTGACTGATGTCGTGCTTGGGCGCTGAAAACGCACTCCCGCTGATACGTTTCCATTTGGCGTCGAGGATGTATTCGGCGTTGCCGTCCGAGATTAGGCTGATGTCGGGTCTCATGTTAAATGCTTTTCTCCCCTTGATTTCCGCCAGCGCGCGTCTCGGCCCCTGCGGCTGCACTTGGAACTCGCTTTGGTACGTCTGAAAGCTGTGGGTTATAAAGTCCTCGTAAATTTCCTCCATCGGGAAAAGCAGCGCCTGATTCTCCTCGTAGTCGCCCGCAAAAGTCGAGAGCCCGTAGCCGAACAGAAACAACCCGACCCACCGCATCACCGCGTCGTAATACTGCATCGAGCGGTCAATCCTGTGCTTCTGCCAGTCGCTTTCGAGACGCACCGACAACGGGATGTCGCTGAAACAGATTTTGAGCTGATACAGCAGCTGTTGGTTTTCCGGCTCACGCGCCAGCGACATCAGCCGGGCAATCGTGGTGTGAATCAGGCGGTTGGCTGGGCGGTCGGCACTGAACTTGTCGTACTCGACGTAAAAGCGGGCGCGGTTGGTCAGGTTGGCGCGAATATGCTGCGGGAACAGGATGCGGCCTTTCAAATAAGGCAGGTTGTCCTGCGCCGCGTGATAGTGCCTCGCGAGCCCGCGTTGGGTCAGCAGCACCAGGTTTTCAAGGAACAGGCGGAAGAACACTTCGAGCATGTTGAAGTGTTGCAGCTTCCGAATATCACTGCGGCCGAGTTGCGCAAACTTGAGGCCGCGCCAGTAGCGCAGCATGTTCAAGAATATCTCTCTGGTTTTGGTTTCGCCGTCTTCTGCTAAATCAATTTTAGGCAGGATTTCAAGCACTGTTTTTTTACTGACGGTGATGACCCCGACGTAGTTCTGGGCATACAGCTTGCCGCCTTTCAACAGCAAAACCGGGTGGAAGTCGCCTTTGTCGTCGAAGAGATGCTCCTCGGCAAAGACTTTCAGGCTTTTCAGATTGTCTGGGCTGAGGCCACCGGGCTTCGCAGTTATCTCGTCGAATTCCTTTACGGTAACGGGAGGCATGGCTTGCTTCAGGAATCTTGTTCCTCTTCGTCTGGCGTCTTGTTGTTTTACTTAATAGATGTTTCGGTAACTGTCGGAGTCGTTCCACTTGCCGTCGTTAAAAG
>CAZKLI010000133.1:0-2556 GCA_964553575.1 uncultured Chromatiales bacterium | reverse complement strand
GTCGTAGGGCGCGCGAAAACGCACTCCCGATTCGCAGACCTCGCTCGCGCCCGCGAGGCTGAAGACCTGAAACCCGCCCGAGTCGGTCAGAATCGGCCCGTCCCAGGACATGAAGCGGTGCAAGCCGCCGTGACGTTCGATGACTTCGGCGCCCGGACGCAGCATCAAGTGCCAGGCGTTGGCGAGAATCATCCGTACGCCGGCTTGACGCAGCGCCTCGGGCGTCATCGCCTTGACCGTGGCGCCGGTGCCGACCGGCATGAACACCGGCGTCTCAACCCGTCCGTGGGTCAGTTCAACCGAGCCGGCGCGCGCGGCGCCGTCGCGTGCTTCAATCGCAAACTGCATCGTTTCTTTCCAACCACGTCGCGTCGCCGTAACTGAAAAATCGGTAACGCCGTTCAACCGCGTGACGATAGGCTTCAAACATGCGCCGCCGTCCGGAAAAAGCGCACACCAATACGAACAAGGTCGTCTCGGGCAGGTGAAAGTTGGTAATCAACGCGTCGGAAACCCGGAACCGGTACCCCGGGCGTATAAACAAGCCGGTCTCGCCCTCGTACGGATGGATTTTACCCGCTGCGTCGCAAGCGGTCTCAAGCGCGCGCACCACGGTGGTGCCGACCGCGACGATGCGTCCTCCGCGCTTGCGGCAAGCGCCCGCCGCGTCGCACAGCCGCGCCGGCACCTGCACTCTTTCCCGGTGCATGACGTGTTCGCCGAGTTTCTCGGCGCGCAAAGGCTGAAACGTGCCGGCGCCGACGTGCAGCGTCAGCGCCGCAAGCTCGACGCCCTTGCGTTCAAGCCGCTCGAGCAAGTCGCGGTCAAAGTGCAAGCCGGCGGTGGGGGCGGCGACCGAGCCCGGATGCTTCGCGTACACCGTCTGGTAACGGCTTTCGTCGAGCGCCTCGGGCGGGCGGCGTATATACGGCGGCAGCGGCACTTCGCCGAACCTTTCGAGCAGCTGCGAAAACGTGCACTCTCGCCCGGACTTAACCCCGGGTTCGATCTCGGGTTCGAGCAAGAACAGATCGCCGCGCCGTCCGGCCACCCGCACCGCTGCGTCGCCGACAAGCAGACGCGCATTGTCGCGCAACGGCTTGGCGGCGCGCACCAACGCCAACGCACACCCGTCGTCGAGCAGTCTCTCGACCAAGATCTCAACCCGCCCGCCGCTTTCCTTGCGCGCCGAGAGCCGCGCACGGATGACCCGGCTGTCGTTGACGACCAGCAGATCGCCGGAGTTCAGCAGCCGCGCGACGTCGTCAAAAACAAGGTCGGCGAATTCCCCGCGCACGGGCACTTTCAGCAAGCGCGAGCCGCTGCGTCGTGCACAAGGGCGGTCGGCAATCAATTCCTCGGGCAGGTCAAAACTGAAATCGCTCTTTTTCACGCGCCATAGCATACCCGCTTGCGCGACGTCGCCGGCCGTCCCGATTCAAAATAAAAAGCGCGCACGGCGTCCGCATCGGTCATGTTCGACTCCGAGGTCGAGCGGTTTCCCATGCAACCATTGCCGTTTCAGCTCGGAAGTCATCAACGCCCGGCGAACACCCGGGCGCCGTCCTCATCCGCGCAACTTTCGGACAATAAGATTATTTGTCCGTTCACGCGCGGCAATTCCTCCCGTCAAACAGAAAGAGCGCCGGGGCGTTCCCCGTCCCCAAGCGCACACAGACGCCAAGCTGGGCGGGAAAACGACAAGAGCCCGGGGAGTCAAGCAAACGCCCGGCTTTTCCCGGCTTTTTCCCGCTTTTCCCCACCTTTTCTTGGCCGCGTCAGCATAATTAAGTGCTATGCTTGAGCCTTACGGTACTAACGGGCTTTGTAACACAGGAGGAAAAACAAATGAAAACTTCAGGTCTGTTTTTGTTGTGCGGGATCCTGCTAACCACAAACGCGGCAATCGCCCATAGTCCGGGTTCGAACCTGAACCCCCTGGCGTTTGGAGACGACCAAACCATCGTTGACATAGACAAGCTTGTCTGGGAGCCGCTTAAAGTGGAGGGCTTGGCGCCCGGCGCGGAAATTGCGGTGGTGAGAGGAGATCTTGGCAAAGACCATAGTGAATCTTTTCTCAGGCTGCCTCCCGGCTACGTCGTCAGAACGCATACCCATACGAGCGATGAATTGTACGTTTGGATAAGCGGTGCATTCACGTTGATTGCGCATGACGGAACAAAAACCAAATTCCGGGGGCCTGCTTACATCAGTTTCCCCGGCAACGCACCTCGCCACGGACTGGTCTGTGGAGACAAAGAACCGTGTATCTTCTATTTAAGATACTCGCGTCCTTTCGATATCAAGTATTAACACCGGAAAGACAAGCCGCAGGCCTGAAAAGCCTGCGGCTTTTTTTGAGCGCTTGCCGGCCACAGGGTGGGCTTCAGTCGTCGCGTTGGTATTCGTCGAAACCGATTACGCCGTCGAGCAACAGACGGCGGCGGTTTTGCGCCAGATCCGCCCCGCCCTGCTCGGCGATCAAGCGTGCAATCTCGTCGGGCGGCGCTTCCCGGTGAATCGCGCCGCGAACTTTTTCGTCAACCTTGAGCATCT
>CAZKLI010000132.1:0-4493 GCA_964553575.1 uncultured Chromatiales bacterium | reverse complement strand
GGTTTGATGATCTTGTGTTTGTGCACTTTGCGGATGAAGTATTGGAGCATCTTTTCGGTGATGGTGAAATCGGCAATGACGCCGTCTTTCATCGGGCGCACGGCTTTGATCGTCGCCGGCGTGCGTCCCAGCATGTCCTTGGCTTCCCGGCCGACGGCTTCGGGCACTTGGATTCCGCCGTGATCGCGGATTGCGACCACCGAGGGTTCGTTCAGCACGATCCCCTTATCTTTCATGTAGATTAGGGTGTTGGCCGTTCCGAGATCGACCGAAAGGTCGTTGGAGAAAAGACCGAATAAGCGATTTAACATGGTCGTGTGCCGCAGGCTTTGGTAGCATACTAGCAATGCTGCGGGAAGCGGGCAAGTGTTTCTGAACCTCTCTTCAAATTTGATTGCGCAAAGGTCGTGCCGATGAAGCTTGACGAAGTGCGCAAGACGGCGCGGCTGGCGCGGCTGGCGATAGACGACGAAGAGGCGGGTGAAACCGCCGAGATCCTGTCCGGTGTGCTGGCGCTGGTCGAAGAATTGGCCGTTGCCGGTCTTGAAGACGTCGAGCCGCTGGCGCACCCGCTCGAGGTCGTGCAGCGTCTGCGCGAGGATCGCGTGACCGAAAGTGATTGCCGCGAAGCCGTGCAGGCGGTTGCGCCGCAGGTCTCCGACGGTCTTTATCTCGTGCCAAAAGTCATCGAATAGACGCGGCGGAGATGCTCAACAAATCCCTCGCCGAGTTGTCGCGTGCGCTCGCCGCCGGCGATTTATCAAGCGTCGAGCTCACCGAGTTTTTTCTCGAACGCATCGAAAGCCGCGACAAGACGCTCAACGGCTTCATCACCGTCACCGCCGAGCGCGCGCTCGACCAAGCGCGCCGAGCCGACTCGCGACTGCGTTCGGGTGATGCGCCGCCGCTGACCGGCGTGCCCTACGCGCACAAGGACTTGTTCTGCACGCGCGGGGTGCTCACCACTTGCGGCTCGAAGATGCTGCACAACTTTCGCTCGCCGTACGACGCGACCGTCACCGAGAAGTTGAACGCCGCGGGGATGGTGATGCTCGGCAAGACCAACATGGATGAGTTCGCGATGGGCTCGTCCGGGGAGACCAGCCATTTCGGTCCGACCCGTAATCCGTGGGACGTCGAGCGCGTGCCCGGGGGGTCGTCGAGCGGCTCGGCGGCGGCGGTCGCGGCGCGGCTTGCGCCTTGCGCCACCGGCACCGACACCGGCGGCTCGGTGCGCCAGCCGGCGTCGCTGTGCGGCGTTACCGGCCTCAAGCCGCCCTACGGGCGGGTGTCGCGCTACGGCATCGTCGCGTACGCGTCGAGCCTCGATCAAGCCGGCGTGTTCGGCGCCTCGGCTGAAGACTGCGCGTTGCTGCTCGGTGCGGTCGCCGGGTTCGACGCAAGGGATTCGACCAGCGCCGACCGCCCGACGCCCGACTACGCAGGCGAGCTCGACCGGGACGTCAAGGGCTTTCGCGTCGGCGTGCCCGCCGAGTATTTCGGCGAAGGAATCGACTCCGGGGTCAAGTCTGTTATCGAGGACGCGATCCGGCGCTTCGCCGGAATGGGGTGCGAGATCGTCGAGGTCACGTTGCCCGCGTCGTCGCTCGCAATTCCCGCGTACTACATCCTCGCGCCCGCCGAGTGCTCCTCCAATCTCGCGCGTTACGACGGCGTGCGCTACGGTCATCGCTGCGATTCGCCCAAGGATCTTGAGGACCTGTATTTCCGCTCGCGCGCCGAGGGTTTCGGCGCCGAGGTCAAGCGGCGAATCTTAATCGGTACCTACGTTCTGTCCAAGGGGTATTACGACGCTTATTACCTCAAGGCGCAGCGCGCGCGCAGGAAGATTCGTGACGACTTCACCGCCGCTTTCGAGCGGGTGGACGCAATCCTGGGGCCGGTTTCGCCGACCGCCGCGTTTCGGCTGGGGGAAAAAAGCGACGACCCGGTGAAGATGTACCTGTCGGACATTTACACGATCGCCGTCAACCTCGCCGGGCTGCCCGGTCTTGCGTTGCCGGCGGGGTTCGACGACGGCCTGCCGGTCGGGATGCAGCTAATCGGCAACCACTTCAGCGAAGCGTCGCTGCTTGCGCTCGGGCACCGCTACCAACGCGAAACCGACTGGCACCGGCGCGTGCCGCCGGCCTTCGAATGATGAGGCGGGAACGATGAAATGGCAGCCGGTCATCGGGCTTGAGATTCACGCGCGGCTCAAGACCCGCAGCAAGCTGTTCTCCGGCGCCGCGACCGGTTACGGCGCCGCTCCCAACACCCAAGCCTGCGCGGTGGACGTTGCGTTGCCCGGCGTGTTGCCGGTACCGAACGTCGAAGCGGTGCGCATGGCGGTCGCGTTCGGTCTCGCGGTGGACGCCGAGATCAATCTGCGCTCGGTGTTCGAGCGCAAGAACTACTTCTACCCCGACCTGCCCAAGGGTTATCAGATTAGCCAGTTTCAGACGCCGGTCGTCGCCGGCGGGCGGCTTGAGATCCTGCTCGACGACGGCGAGCGCAAGACCATCGGGCTTACGCGGGCGCACCTTGAGGAAGACGCCGGCAAGTCCGTGCATGAGGCGTTCGCCGAACTCAGCGGGATAGACCTCAACCGCGCCGGCACCCCGCTGATAGAAATCGTCTCCGAACCCGAGATGCACAGCCCCGCCGAGGCCGTCGCCTACATGAAGAAGATTCACGCCATCGTGCGCTGCCTCGACGTCTGCGACGGCAACATGCAGGAAGGCTCTTTCCGTTGCGACGCCAACGTCTCGTTGCGCCCCGCCGGCGAGCGGGAACTCGGCACCCGCACCGAAATCAAGAACCTCAACTCTTTCCGTTTCGTCGGCAAGGCGCTCGAGTACGAAATTGCGCGCCAAGCCGAAGTGCTCGAAGCCGGCGGCCGCGTGGTGCAGGAGACCCGTCTGTTCGACCCGCAAAGCAACGAGACCCGCCCGATGCGCGGCAAGGAAGAAGCCAACGACTACCGTTATTTTCCCGACCCGGACTTGGCGCCGCTGGTGATTGACGAAACGTTCGTCGCTCAAGTGCGTTCGTCTTTGCCCGAGCTGCCCGACGCACGCCGCCGGCGGTTCGTTTCCGATTACGGCTTGGACGAGGACGCCGCCGCGCGGCTGACGCTTGACCGCGGCGTCGTCGACTATTTCGAGGCGTGCAAAGAACGCACGCCGGCGCCGGCGAAGACGGTCGCCAACTGGGTCACCGGCGCGTTGGCCGCGGCGCTGAACAAGGACAATCTTGCGGTCGAGGACTCGCCCGTGACCGCGGCGATGCTCGCCGGCCTGCTCGACCGGGTCGAGGACGGCGCCATTTCCGGCAAGATTGCGAAAGAGGTCTTCGACGCGATGTGGGCGGGCGACGGCGACGCCGACGCGGTGATTGAGGCGCGCGGGCTGCGCCAGATCAGCGACGTCGCCGAACTCGAAGCACTCGTGCGCCAAGTGATCACCGCCAACCCCAAGCAGGTCGAGCAATACCGGGCGGGCAAGGAGAAAGTGCTCGGCTATTTCGTCGGGCAGGTGATGAAAGCGACCGAAGGCAAGGCCGCGCCCGCCGAGGTCAACCGCATTCTCAAGCGCGAGTTGAGTTAGCGTGTCCGGCGCCGCATCCGGCGCTTCGCGCTGAAACAGCGGTGCGGGCGCCGTGGCGCGGCGGCCGGACGGCGAAGCAGGTCATGCCGTCAGGGTATCCGCTTGAGTGTCGCTTGGATGCCGCGGCTTAAGGGCGATGGTCAGGCTGCCGGATATTTCCAGTCAACTTGATTTTCGTTGAGCTCATATTTACCTCCCGCAGAACGTATCATTACGTCATAAGCCTCTTTCGAGACCCATATTTTAACGTGTTTGTACCCTTTTCTCTTAGCTATTTTCAGAATTTTCCTTCGCCGTTCTCCTACTCGATTCCCTTCGTCAATTATGTCTTTTCGGTCATTCGTAACTAGTACGCTATCTTCCTTTACGGCAACATATACAAATACTCTATCCATTGTTTTCTCACCTCTGTGGTAGGGGATGACTCGCTTAATTGATTGCATAAGACCGTCATTTTGATCTAGCTCCACCAATTTTTCTTTACATTCTGTAATCCAGTAGTCCACTATGTGTCTGTGGTTTTCCGAGAAAAAGGATCTATTTCCCTTCAACCGGTTCCGATACTCATTCATAATTCTTCCCTTGTCGTCGACAATTAAACGGATTTTATACTTTTCTAGAACATCTAACAAAATCCCAATATGATTTTTCAGATTTTTTTATCGTCCTGTAAGTGCTCGAATATATTTGTATCTATTGTGATGCCGTTAGCAAGGTTATTCATCTTCATTATGAGGCTGCTCCTTGTATCTGTTTAATCTCATCTCCAATGCTTCCTCAATATCAGCACCAAAAAACTCCATCGGTAATCCGTCGGATAGGTCTCCATCTTTCCCAATATCAAGATTCTTAATCATCGCTTTGCCGTCTTCAACATCAAAAAAT
>CAZKLI010000131.1:0-2754 GCA_964553575.1 uncultured Chromatiales bacterium | reverse complement strand
GGGGGGGGGGGGGGGGGGGGTAGCGGATCCATGCCTTCCTCAGACAGGACGTTGACCGTCAAAGAATCGTCGAGCGTCACCTGGGTTTCAGGTATCTCCCCATCCGAAAGTCGGTATTGCATTTCTGCTTGCTCTCCCATGAACGTGGAGTTCTCGGCTCCGGTCAGCGCCACCGCGCTTGAACGCAAGCCGGGGTTCAAAAGAGTTCGGTCTCGTCGCTCCGCTCGATGGCTGGGTTTGCGAGCGAGTATACCATCTGCATCCCCCCGGAAACTTTCAGACAACCATGACTCTCCCCGTTTTGCGGACGCCTACGGTTCAGAGGACTTTCGGGATGCAACGACGACGGAAAGAATCACTCCAACGCGTTTTCGAGAAACACCCGGATTCTCAACTTGACGCCGGGAGACACCACCTTAACGTTCAGCAACGACTCATCCGTCTGAGGCGACGTTACGGTCACTTCTCGCCCGTACGGAACAGAGAAATACACCGGAAATATCGAACCGACTTCCGCCGCACCCGGATCCTCTCCGCGTGCGGACACGCTTATCGTCTTGGAAGGCTCATCCCCGCTCAAAGTCATCACGAGACCCGTCTGAAAAGTATCTGAAGACTCGTCAAATCGCACGCCCATAAGAGTATTGTCCAGGAACTGTTGATCGAAAGACAGCGATACTTGCACCTCCTGCCCTTCACCCAGCAACGGAGACGTCGTCAACGTGAATTCGGCACTGCCTCTCCCCGGCGTCACCCTGACCGTCGCCGGCTCAGCCTGCAACGCCACTTCGGAAGCGTTCGTGGTCACCACCGTCACCGACGCGTCGTGGATGACCCTGGCGTTCCCTTCTACACCCGACGCAGTCACCTGCGCGGTCAATCCCGGCTCGTTTGAGAATACCGAAACCAAAGCGCTCGGCTGGCCAGCATCCAGCGTTACCTTTTTCCGGCCAAGACGCAAGCCGTCCTCGCCTGTACTGAGAACCACCGCCACGCGCTCTCCCCCCGACAACTCCGGCCTCGTCGTCACGGATATCACCGCACTCGAACCCGCTTCCATCGTCACCGTGCTTTGTCTGCCCTCTGCACCGTTCCCAAGCACCAGATCCACGTCTCTCACAACGCTTTGTTCTACTACTACGACTTCGTCGTTATTCGGAACAACACTGAAACGGTTATAAGTAAAGCGATCTCCGGCGAAAGGCCCCGACACCGAATCTACCCCGGGATCTGCCTCGGGGCTTTCAGCCGGCGGGGCCAACGATTCCATCACCAACGGGGCGCCCGCAACGACTTGGATGCCTGAAGTGGAAAAAGGCAGCTCCACGACCTGAAGCACGGTAACCGTTCCGCCGCCGGTGCGGGTTACGGTGATGACGCCGCTTTGCGTGCTTCCCACGGGGAGCCTTATCCGCTCAGGCCACACCGTCGCCCCTTGTGCCGAAAAACTCACCGGCACGTTGTGCGGCGCACCTTCCAGCATCACCAGCCTGACCTCGGCGCTCTCGGGCGTATCCGGACGAATCCGATCAAATTCCGACAGCACCTCAAAGTTCGCACCTGGATTTTCTCTCAAATTCAGATACGCCAAGTTGGTAAGACCCGAAAATATGCCCGGCGGCAAGCTCTCCAGACGGTTGTTACGCAGGTCCAGGATGTGCAGTTTACTGAGACCCGAAAACAGGCCCGCCGGCAACTCCTCCATCCCGTTGTTGTTCAAGTCCAGGAGTACCAGTTCGTGAAGACCCGAGAATATATTCGACGGCAACGACCTGACGTTCAACCGAGCGTTCCAAAGACTCAACTGCGTCAAACGCCTAAGACCCGCGAAATCACGCTCACGCAAAGCAGTTACCCTTCTTCTTTCAAAGTTCAAAATATCGACCTGATCCAGATGTTCAAGCGTCACCGCGGCGCAGTCGCTGACGCCGGAAATCTCGGCGAGAATCTTGGACCGAACCTGCGGCGTTCTGTCACACACGCCTTCCTTGATGATTACCGTCACCGCGCTCGCAGGCTCAAGAACGTAATCCGCACCGGAGATGGGCCCGGTCAATTCCACCGTGAACGATTCGCGCGGGGCCTCGATGACGTCGTCGTCAAAAATAGGAATCTGGATGACGCCGCTCGCCGCCCCCCGTGCAATCACGGCGATACCGGCGCCCTCGACGACCGCGCCGTCGTCGTAATCCCAAGCGTCGGCGGTGTCGGGAATCACGCGATAGCCGAAAACAACTCTCGCCGGCTGCGGCGGTGTCACCGTGACCTCAATCTCCGCCGTTGCGCCCTCGACGACTTCGACCGGTTCAGGTCTCACCGACAGAACCGACGCCGGCGGCGTGCGGCGCACCTTGTGCCCCGCGGCGTTCAATATCGCGTGATCGCCCAAGCCTAACTCCGCGGCGACACCCGAGACGCTTTCGATTCGTGCGCCGTTCAGCGTCAAGGCGTCCGACGCGACGCTGACGCCGTCGGCGTCGAAATCAGACCGCGACACCGTGTAACGAAACACCAGACTCGTCGTGCTGTCCGGAGCCGGCTCGGAGACCGCAACCTGCGTCGTCCCGTCGGTCTCGAGCACCGGCGCCGACCCGCCCGGCGACGGCGGCACATCCGACGCCTCGTCGGAAGGCACCAAGACCGCAGCCCGCGTCGCCTCACCGGTCTCGGACGCCAACGCCGGCCCGCCCGGCGACGGCGTCCCAGCCGCCGGCGCGGCGGAAAGCGCCAAGGCCGCAACCCGCGTCGCTTCGC
>CAZKLI010000130.1:0-16656 GCA_964553575.1 uncultured Chromatiales bacterium | reverse complement strand
TTTCCATAGCTGGTGCTTCTTTTTCTTAAAGAAATTAAAGATATTTGGGGGCGACGTTTTTGCTTCCCAAGACGCTTTATTATAAAAAACCTGCAAAACTTATACGGATTGTCTTCTATTATATAGAGAACGCCGTTTCCTATATAATTGGCTTTGCAATGACTGACTATGTGCTGTCTGACTTTCCGCCTCTTGCCGCTGGTTTAGAGACCAACACCGCTTTAAGGAAAGTCGTGTCTGCTTCTCGCTGTCTGGCGGAGCTGAAAGGGGCGACAGCGACCATTTCCAACGAAATCGTTCTCACCGGTCTGCTGACGCTGCAGGAGGCAAAGGACAGCTCCGCGGTAGAAGGCGTTGTGGCGACTTTCGACGAATTGTACAAAGCGGCGCTTGCTTTGAGAGGGGGAATTGTTCCGGCTGCCAGCGAAGTGCACGACTACGCCGACGCTCTGCGGCAAGGGTTTCAGCTGGTCCGCAAAAACGGAAGCATTTGCTTGGATGACATTTTGCTTCTTCAGAGAATAGTGAAAAAGGACAATGTCGGATTGCGCAAACGGCCCGGCACAGTCATCAAGAACGTGCGAACCAGTGAAGTCATTTACACCCCGCCGCAGGATGCGCGCGAGGTCGAACGGCTGATGAACGAGTTGGTTGATTACATCAACACCGACACTTCCGAAGACATCGATCCGCTGGTGAAGATGGCGCTGATTCATCATCGCTTTGAAAGCATCCATCCTTTTTACGATGGGAACGGCCGCATCGGCCGCATCCTGAACGTTCTGTATCTCGCCTCCAAAGGGTTGCTCGACTTACCCGTGTTGTATCTAAGCCGCTACATCATTCAGAATCGGCGGGAATACTACCGCCAGCTGCAAGCCGTGCGGACGAGCGAAGCGTGGGAACCGTGGTTGCTGTACATGCTCAATGCCGTCGAGCAGACTTCCCGTCACGCTATCGCTTTGATCGGAAAAATCGAGGCGCTGATGCAGGAATACAAACACCGTATTCGCAAAGAGCTGCCAAAGATTTACAGCCAGGGCTTGCTCAACCATCTCTTCAAACATGTCTATACCAAGAGGGGTTTTGCGGGTGACGATTTGGGTGTCACTTACATTACTGCGACCAAGTATTTAAATCAGTTGGTTGAAAAGGGGGTTCTGGAGGAAGCGAAAATCGGACGTAGTAATTACTACATCAACCGCCCGTTATTTGGTCTGTTTTCAACGAATGATTGATGGCAGATTGCCTCTTATATCTAATCAGGTTTCTTCGAACACCTTAATTCGCCGTCGCAATTCTTCTGGAGGAAGGAATACTGCAGGATCATCATGGAATATCTACATTGCGGCTACCAGCCGTTCTCTAGGCGTAGCCGCATGTTGGGCGAGTTCATTCACCACCCACAGAACGCCGTGCACTTCGACTTTCAACCCTTCTGCCACCTCTCTCAATTTTTTATCACCGGTGAGCAGTATTGACGTTTTAATTTTGGGAATTATATACAATGTTAGCCAACGCAAGCGTTCGCCCGCAATGTATCAATTTGACGCTTCAACGCCCGACCAACGTCGCCAGCTCCGCGTCCAGCAGCCCCAATCCCGGAGGCCGACACCACGGCTTCAACGCCAAGCTTGGTTCTCGCAAGGCTCGCCGCGACGATTTGAGAAAAGAATAGCATTTCCCCCGTCCCTGTCAATTCAATGGCTAGCATTGTATATAAGCCCCTTAATTTTCACGCTTTCTTTCACCGTGGCGACATTCAACTGCGGCGACGCCAGACCCTAATTCTATAAGACACGTAACCGGGGTCTGCCGAGCAACCGCAACCTGCCTCCCAAAGTCGGCCCATGCAGGCGGTGTATGAGGCCAATCACCACGGGGCGAATCAAGCAGTTGCCTCAACCCCGTCAAGACGTTTTCCAGGACATTCAAAACTCGCACGAGTGCCGTTGACCTCGTTCAGAAATTCACAATCTGCCGGCTGCTTCTTGCGATGAATTCGGTAATCTTCCGGTAAATCGGCGATGCCGTTGCAGCGTCTTTGCCCAAAGCCTCCTGCAGAACCGGTGCAGTTTCGGCGACGGTACCGGCGAGGGTTGCAATTTGCCGCTTTACAAAGTCAGGGCTTAAGTCCAATGTTTCCACCAATCGTCCCCAATGGCGCGCAGTCACGTTCTTGAATCTGTACTCCCCGCCGATTTTCATGGCCATCTTGGCTTTATGAAAATCGGAATACACAACCGTGCTAAGCAGGTCATAAAACGGGGCAAGAGATTCGCTTTCCGCCTCGTAAAGCAACGAGAGGTTCTTGCCGTGCACGTCTCCGTTGCCGATCAGAAAATTGAAAATGACGCCTTGCAACAAGATCAGCTTGTTTTTACCGGGCATCGCACCGGACTTGATACGCTCATCGAGAAGCGCGAAACACTGCCCCAAAGTCGGCCCGCCTTCATTTTCATATTTTATTTCCGGCGAAATCCGCATGGCCTGGCAAAAGTCCTCCTGATGCAGGCGAACAACCAAGCCGTTTTTCTCCCGCCTGCGGTCGTAGCGTTCGACCAGATAATACGGCTCGCCTTGCAGCCAAAACACTTTCGCCTCCGGAACCGGCAGGCCGACGGCGTTCGCCAGTTTCATGCAAAAAAATTCATTGTGCACCGAACCCTCCAGATCCTTAATGGCGGGTTTGATGATGTGCGTCGAAGGCGTGCTGCCGGTGGGAACGGCCACTTTCCCGCCAACAAAGACAATCATCAATTTATCCTGTGCCCCGGCGCCGGAAATGCGCACACCCTCTTCACCGGCCAGTAAAGGCCGCTTGCTGAGCGAAGATAAAATCTCGCCGGCTTGCGCATCCTCAAGAACGTGATAAGTCGGCGCATCGTCCGGGCGCGGCGAGACGCTTTCAGGGTATATCGAAACCGCGCCCGCACATTCACCGCCGATTTCTTTCAGCAGGGCGAACGTGTTTTTCTCCGACAAGCCCAAGTGTCGCGCAAGCCGACTGCGCACGTCTTGGTCCGGCAGAAGACCGGAGAAAAAAGGCGCGGCGGCCTGATGGTCAAAGACGCCTTGCTGCAACGGTAAAGAGGCGGACAATTTGACCGCGCTTGCCTTTTGCAGATAGCGCTCGTCGTACGCGAAGCTCAGCGTCGCGTTGTCAGAATGCAGTTTGCCGACAAGGCGCCCGTGCAGATAAACGCAAAGAGTTTGCTTAATCGACGTATCGGCCATTAACCCAAGCCATTAACCCAAGCCATTAGCTATGGCCGCCATTTTCGCGTCGCCGACAGGGAAACGCCCAAACCCATCAGGACGTGCAGCGCTTTGCCGAGTTGAGCGGTTTCCTTGCCGTTCTCCAAATCTCCGATGAAACGCCGTCCAACATTGGTCAGCCCCGCAAGCTCATCTTGACTGAGCCCTTGCGCCTTGCGCGCCTCACGCACCAGCCGTCCGAGGTCTTTTGCCGCCAGTATTATTGAAGTTTCCATTTTCCGCCTGTTTTGCTACCGAGCGGTATCATTATAGGCCGGTTTGACCGAAATCAACAAAATTGTTACCGGGCGGTATCAATCGGCAGGGCGGGGCGGTCTGCTCAGAAAGAACCAGTAACCAGCCTCGCATAGTTCCCGCGCAGTCTCTGTTCCACCGATGAGAGGCACCGTCAAGCGTTGCAACCACACCTTTCGTGCCCCCATTTCACCGCTTCCATTACGGGTCGTGTCACGCCTGAGTGCTTACATTGCTCTGAACGTCAGTCCGGCAAACCGGGCGGATGGAATTCAGGCGCGACTTCACCACAAGGTTAGCCGGTGTCAACCGAGGGTGCCGGGACGAAAATCATGCGTTCCCCTAAGTCTTCATGCAACGAGCCGCCACGTTTCAGGAAAGCGCCGCTCGGACACGCACCGCGACGGCGACGCACAAGACCAAGCCTGAGGTGAACCGCGGCGCCGTTCGCCAACCCGCCCGCCCGCCACTATACTAATGACGGCGCACCTTTCCCGATGACCGACACCTCTCCACAGACGTTCCAAGACCTGATTCGACGCCTCAGCGACTACTGGGCGGCGCAGGGCTGTGCGGTGATGCAGCCGTTCGACCTGCCGATGGGTGCGGCGACTTTCCACCCCGCGAGTTTCCTGCGCGCCGTCGGGCCGGCGCCGTGGCGCGCGGTCTATGTGCAGGGTTGTCGGCGTCCGAGCGACGGGCGCTACGGGGAAAACCCGTACCGCCTGCAGCACTACTATCAGCTGCAAGTCGTGCTCAAGCCTTCGCCGGACGAAATTCAAGACCGGTATCTCGACTCGCTGAAAGCGCTTGGCATTGACCCGCTCAAGCACGACGTGCGTTTCGTCGAGGACAACTGGGAGTCGCCGACGCTCGGCGCGCGAGGGTTGGGCTGGGAAGTCTGGCTCGACGGCATGGAAATCAGCCAGTTCACCTACTTCCAGCAGGTCGGCGGACTCGAATGCCGCCCGGTCACCGGCGAGATCACCTACGGCCTCGAACGGCTGGCGATGTACCTGCAGGGCGTCGGCGACGCTTACGCGCTGGCTTGGAGCCGCAGCGGCGACGAAACCCTGACTTACGGCGAGGTGTTCCGGGAAAACGAGGCCGAAGGGTCGGCTTTCAACTTCGAACACGCCGACGTCGAGATGCTCACGCGCCACTTCGACGACCACGAGCGCGAGTCCCGAAACCTGATCGGCAAAAGCCTGCCGCTGCCGGCGTACGAGCAGGTCATCCTCGCGTCTCATGCGTTCAACCTGCTCGAAGCGCGCCACGCGATCTCGGTGACTGAACGCCAGCGTTACGTGCTGCGCATCCGCAAACTTGCGACCGAGGTCGCGTCGCTGTACCTCGAAACGCAGGGCGGAAAAGAGCAAGGCGCCGGCGATGAGTGAGACGCGCACCCTGCTGGTTGAAATCGGCGTCGAAGATCTGCCCCCTGCGCTGGTCGAAACCGGCGCCGGTTTCGCCGACGTGCTGTCGGGCCTTTTGCACGAGGAAAACTTCTTGGGCGCGGCCGAGCCCCGCGCCGACCCCCCCCCTGAGACATGCTGCACGCCGCGGCGAATTGCGGCGAAGCTGCAAAACGTCGCGACGCATCAGCCCAAAGAGACGATCGAACGCAAGGGGCCTCGAGCGAAACGGATCGACAAGGACGATCCGGCGACGCGCGGTTTCGCCAAGTCGTGCGGCGTTGCAGTCGAGCGGCTCGAACTGCGTGACGGGCGCTTGTTCTGCCTCGCCGAAACCGGCGGACGGACGCTCGGCGAAGTCCTGCCAGCGTTGCTGCCCGCCGCGGCAAGCCGGATGCCGATACCGCGGCGGATGCGTTGGGGCGACGGCGAACACGCGTTTGCGCGACCCGTGCATCGGCTGTGCGTCCTGCACGGCGACGAGGTGATTCCTTGCGAATTGTTCGGCGTCAAGGCGGGGCGCGCAATCGGCGGCCACCGCCACCATTGTCCCGAACCGCTTGAACTCAGAACCGCCGACGAATACGAGGCCCGGCTGAAAGAACAAGGCCGGGTCATCGTGCAATTCGGCGAAAGGGCCGCCGCCGTCGAGAAGCAAGTCGGAAACGCCGCGGGAACGGGTCTCTCAATCGTCTCCGGCGCCATGCTGAACGAGACCGCCGCGACGACCGAGTGGCCGCACGCCTTGAGCGCCTGCTTCGACGAGGCGTTCCTGTCGTTGCCGCGTGAAGTCATCGAACAAACGCTCGAGCACGCGCTCAAGGTGTTCGTCCTGCAGGACGAAAAGGCGCGGCTGTCGTCGCGGTTCGTCATCGTCGCCGACGTCGAAAGCAACGACCCGCAGACGATAGTCCGCGGTTACGAAACCATCGTGCGCGCACGTCTCGAGGACGCCCGGTTCTTCTTCGAGCAAGACAAGAAAACCTCGCTTGAAGCGCGCCGCGCAATGCTCAAGCGCACGTTGTTTCAGGAAAAGTTGGGCACGCTCGCCGACAAGGCGAAGCGCCTTGAGACGCTCGCGGCGTCCGTGGCGCCGCGTTGCGGTGCCTCGCCCGAACCGACGCAGCGCGCCGCGCAGCTGTGCAAATGCGATCTCGGCTGCGACCTCGTCGGCGAATACCCCAAGCTCCAGGGAATCATGGGCGGCTACTACGCCGAGGCCGACGGCGAAGACGCCGCGGTCGCGACCGCAATCCGCGAGCATTACTTGCCGCTTGGACGCGGCGACGTGCCGGCGTCGCCCGAAGGTGCGGCGCTCGCACTCTGCGACAAGGCCGACACCCTCGCAGGCTTTTGGCTCGCCGGACTGACGCCGAGCGGTTCCAAAGACCCGTACGGCCTGCACCGCGCCGCCACCGGAATTCTGCGCATCGTGATTCACGGCGGGTTTGACCTGGCCCTTGAGGAATTGATTGCCGAAGCGGTCTCGGGGTACGACGCTCTTTTCACGCGCGAAACCCGGGACGCCGCGTGCGCCGACCTCGCCGGCTACTTGCGCAGCCAACTCCACGACCCCGTGTTTGTATGGAGCCTCGCCGGACACCGGGACAAGGACACCGACCAGATCAACGCCGTCGCCGCTGCGTCCGGTGAGAAAGAAGCCGCGCAAAAGCCGATTCGCCCGCTTGATTTCATCCATCGGCTCGACGCGGTCGCGGCGTTCACCCGGGACGCCGCGACGGCCGACAGCCTGATTGCGGCGAACAAGCGCATCCGCAACATTCTCAAGAAGACCGGCCTCAAGAAAATCGAGGAGGCCGGCGCCGGACCCGACGAGACCGCGATGACCGAAGACGCCGAACGCGGACTGTTCGAAGCGGTGAACGCCCGCCGCGACAAGTTCGAACGTCTCTACGCCGATCACGACTACATCGGCGCGATGCAAACGCTCGCCGAGCTGCGCGAACCGGTTGACCGCTTTTTCGACGACGTGCTGGTGATGGCCGAAGACGAGAGACAACGTGCAAACCGTCTCGCACTGCTCCACTGCATCATGCGCTTGTTCCTGAAAATCGCCGACTTGTCGGAACTCAATTCAGGCAAGACCTTGCGAAGCGGTGACGCGCCCGACGTCCGCGGCGGCGCGGAGGCGGCAAATTGAACCTGGTGATTCTCGACCGCGACGGCGTCATCAACGAAGACACGCCGGATTACGTCAAGACGCCCGAGGAGTGGAAGCCGATTCCCGGCAGTCTTGAAGCCATCGCCAAGCTGCACCAAGCCGGCTTCTACGTCGCCATCGCTTCAAACCAATCGGCGGTCGGACGCGGATTGATTACGCTTGAGACCCTCAGCCGAATCCAGCGCAAGATGGATCAGGCGCTCGACGAACTCGGCGCGCGCATAGACGCGTTGTTCTTCTGCCCGCATACGCCCGGCGCCGGCTGCGGTTGCCGCAAGCCCAAACCCGGCCTGCTCGAGGACCTCGGGCGGCGTTTGAACGTCGGCCTGGCCGGCGTGCCCTTTATCGGCGACACGCAAAAGGACGTCGACGCCGCCAGGGCGGTCGGCGCGCAACCGATGCTGGTGCTGACCGGCAAGGGCAAGGCAACGGCACAGTCGCCCGATTTCCCGCGCGACGTGCCGATGTACGAAGACCTGGCCGCGGCGGCCGACGCGCTGGTGGCGTCCGCTTGAACGATTCCGTCGCACCGCGACGGACAAAGCGGGGCGCCTTACCCGCTTGGCCCCCGCTTGGCCTCAGGGGCAGGGGTTCGGAATCTCGGCGTGCACCGCCTCTATCGCTTCGATGACGTCGTCGTCCAACTCCAAGTCAACGCTGGCGACGTTCACGCGCAGCTGTTCCATCGTCGTCGCACCGATGATGTTCGAGGTCAGGAAGCTGCGCGAGTTCACGTACGCCAGCGCCATCGCCGCGGGGTCAAGACCCGCCTCTTCGGCAATCTTGACGTAACGCCGCGTCGCCTTGACGCCGAGTTCGCCGGTGTAGCGCTCGAAAAATTCGAACATCGTCAGGCGCGCGCCGGGCGGCTTGCGCCCCCGCAGATACTTGCCGCTCAGCACCCCGAAACCCAGCGGGGAGTAGGCCAGCAGCCCGGTCTGCTCGCGGTGGGCGATTTCGGCGAGGCCGACTTCAAACGTACGGTTCAGCAGGCTGTAAGGGTTTTGCACGCTGACGATGCGCGGCCAGTCGTATTCCTCGGCCAGCGCCAGATACTTCATCACTCCCCACGGCGTCTCATTGGACACGCCGAGATAACGCACCTTGCCTTGCTCGACCAGCCGCGCGAGCGCTTCGAGCGTTTCCTCGACCGGGGTCGCGTCGTCTTCGTCTTCGTGAACGTACCCCAGCTCGCCGAAGTAATTCGTCGAACGCGACGGCCAATGCACCTGATACAGATCTATGTAGTCGGTTTGGAGACGACGCAAGCTGTCGTTCACCGCGCGGTTCACGTGCTTGCGCGTGAGCTGCGGCCCGCCGCGCAGATATTCCTGCATTCCGGGGCCCGACACCTTGGTCGCGATCACAAGATCCTCGCGGTTCCCGCGCTGCGCGAGCCAAGTGCCGATGTGCCGTTCGGTCAGCCCCTGGGTCTCCTTGCGCGGCGGCACCGCGTACATCTCGGCCGTGTCTATGAAGTTCACGCCCCGCTCGACCGCGTAGTCGAGTTGTTCGTGGGCCTCTTCCTCGGTGTTCTGTTCGCCGAAAGTCATCGTGCCGAGGCATATCACGCTGACGTCAACGTCGGTATCGCCGAGCTGTCTGTATTCCATCTGTCTCCCCCGCCGGTTTTCTCGCCCGCCGCCGAGCGGGCGGGCGCCGTCAAAGCCTGTGCTAGTATAAACTTTGTCAATTAAAAAACTTCACAACAACGCGCGTCAACATGGCGAATACTTTTTCAAAGGGAGTTGATCGGTTCGTCAAGGGCTTAACCGCCAATTTGACCCCTTTCCTGAGCTGGACGGGGGAACTCAAGAAGCCCGAGGTCCTCAAAGCCGACGTTCTCGCCGGCGTCACCGTCGCGCTGGTGCTGATTCCGCAGTCTATGGCCTACGCGCAGCTCGCGGGGCTGCCGCCTTATTACGGGCTTTACGCTTCTTTCCTGCCGGTCGTCGTCGCGGCGGTGTTCGGCTCTTCACGCCAGCTGGCGACCGGGCCGGTCGCCGTCGTGTCGCTGCTGACCGCGTCGGCGCTCGGCCCGATCGCGGCGAACAACCCCGACATGTATCTGGCGTACGCCGTGACCCTCGCCTTAATCGTCGGGCTGGTGCAACTCGTGCTCGGCATCGTGCGCCTCGGAATGATGGTCGCGTTCTTGTCCCACCCCGTCGTGCTCGGTTTCACCAACGCCGCCGCCATCATCATCGCGACTTCCCAGCTGGGCAAATTGTTCGGCGTCAGCGCGGAAAGCGCCGAACACCATTACGAAACGGTCTGGAGACTGGTTCTGGCGGCGTGGGAAAACCCGCATTGGCCGACGTTCGGCTTCGCCGCGCTCGCGTTTGCGGTGATGCTTCTGATCCGCCGCTTTTGGCCGAAGGCGCCGAACGTGCTGGCGGCGGTCGTGCTGACGACCTTGCTGTCGTGGTACCTCGGCTTCGAGGCCCTCGGCGGAGACGTCGTCGGCGTCATTCCGCAGGGATTGCCTTCGTTTCAGACCCCGGATATGAGCTTTGCGATGCTGACGCAGCTGTCGGGCGTTGCGATTGCGATTGCGTTGATCGGCTTCATGGAGGCGATCTCGATCGCCAAAGCGATGGCGGCGCAGACCCGCCAGCGTCTCGACGCCGATCAGGAATTGATCGGGCAGGGTCTCAGCAACGTCACCGCGAGCTGCTTCCAGGGCTACGCCGTATCGGGGTCGTTCTCGCGGTCGGCGGTCAACCTCGAAGCGCGCGCGGTCACCGGCTTCTCGTCGGTCGTCACCGGCGCCGCCGTCGGGTTGACGCTGATGTTCCTGACGCCGCTGCTGTACCACCTGCCGCAACCGACGCTCGCGATGGTCATCATCATGGCGGTCGGCGGGCTCATCCGGGTCAAGCCCTTGGTTCACGCGTGGAAAGCGCAGCGCCACGACGGAATCGTCGCGCTGATTACTTTCGTGCTGACTCTGTTCTACGCACCGCACCTCGAGAGCGGCATCCTCGCGGGCGTGCTGCTGTCGCTCGGACTGTACATCTATCGCACCATGCACCCGCACATCTCGATTCTCGGGCGCCACGAGGACGGCGGGCTGCGAGACGCGGGCAAGCACATCCTCAAACTGTGCCCGAAAATCTCGATGCTGCGCTTCGAGGGGCCGCTGTTCTTCGCCAACACCGCCTACTTCGAAAACCAGGTGCTTGAACGGGTCGCAACCAAGCCGGATCTGAGATTCATCATCGTTGACGCCGATGCAATCAACGAAATCGACGCGACCGGTGAAGCGATGCTGCGGCAACTGTCGGAAAGGCTGGTCGCGCTCGACATCGAGTTCCTGTTCGCCCGGGTGCAGTCGGAAGTGATGGAAACATTCGAGCGCACCGGCTTCGTCAACCCCGAGTGGGAAGACCACTTTTTCCGCACCCGGGCGGCGGCGCTCGAATACGCGTGGACCAGGCTGCGCGAAAAGGGACATCTCGACTGTTCGGCCGAAGACTGCTCGGCGTCCGACTTGAGCGGGTGCGTGTTCCAAAGCCGGCGTAGGACGCCGGCGACCCAGGTCATCTACGGGATGCCGCCGAAGTGATTTCTGCGCCGAGCAGCGCTGATGCAAGACGATGACTCGAATCTGTTCCCGTCTTTTGGGGTGACCTTAGTAACGCGCCCCTGATTATTTGCGGCCGTCTTGCCCGCATACAGCGGGCACCCGGCGCCGGGCCGGTGCTTTCAAGCTAATGCTGCACTGCTTAACCTGTCTTCAGGATCTTCATCTTGAGCAGACATCCGTATAGGCGTCTCACCTGCCGAGCCAGAAACTCATCCACCCTGTTCACACCCTTGCATAAATACACGTAGCCCAGGGAAGAACGCGTGAGGACGGGTTCGACCGTACCGATGCTGTTGATGATTTCGTCCATTCGTTCGAGCGCTTTCTCCCGAATACAGCCGCGCAACCTGGAATTCTCGGTTATCGGCGGCGCCTGGATGTATTTCCGATACAAGTCATCATCGTTGTCCACTTCGACGACGCGTTCTAGCACTTGGTCAAAATTGTCGTAATCATGGCAGTTGATGAACGCTTCAGGATTGAAATACTCGGCGATTCGAGGACAGCCCCAGTAAATCGGAACGCTGTTGACCAGCAGGGCGTGAGGAAGTTTTTCGGTCACGTAGTACGGGGTGGAAACCCTCTCACCCGCAATCGTGAACTTGTAGCGGCTCATAAAACCCAGCTTCTTTTCCTGCCCAGGCCCGATGCCCCGCATGTTGTGCAGCACGGCGCCGGGACAATCGACTCTTTTATACTCCATCAGTTTTTCAGCCAGCTTCTGGCGCGGCAGGGGCGTCGCGCCGAAAAAGAGACGGCGCAGAGCGTCGCCGGAGTGACTTCTTGGGTCAGACCCTTGTTGGGAAAGAAGATTGCAGAACTTGGATTTGGAAGAATTCCTCCAAGCTTTTACTTGATCGTCGTGCCGCCCCGTCCTTAACTGCTCAAAATAATCGTGATGTACAAAATTCGGGAAGTAAAAGTTTTTGTCGTTCGTTTCCTCGAAAGAAAAAGCGTAATCGAAAATTTTAAAGTCAGGCACGACGTTCTCACCGGATACAAAAACCTTTATGCAATTTGCATTCGCTAATTTCTTAAAATCTTCTGCCTTAACTTGTACGGCGGGATGGTATCTTGAAGAAGAAAAAATAAATAAATCCGGGTTATCATCCAACGCCACGCGTTCGACGTCGTATTTTTTCATGAGGAACTGAAATACAGTCTCTCCGCTCGAGAAAGAGAAGAAATTTGCAACTCTTAATTTTTTCAGAGGGGCCATGAAAAGATAAACCGAAGAATTACGCGAGCCCGTCTTTGAAGCGTCCAGTTGATACGAAACTTTGTCGGGAACTCAATCTTATAGTATTTTGACCAATGCTCTCCTGCTTGCGTGGGTTCAGCTATCAGGCAAGCGCCGATTCTGATACGCCCACGGCACTCCATCCGGGGAACTCAAAGTCGGTGCAACGTTGTAACGTCCCCACAATCATTTGCGCCCCTGATTATTTGCGGCCGGCTTTCCCGCATACAGCACACGCATACGGCCGGGGCGGCGTATTCAAGCTGAGGCTGCACCATTTAGCCCGTTTTCAGGATCTTCATCTTGAGAAGACATCCGTATATGCGTCTCAACACCCGAGCCAGAACCCCATCCGCCCAGTGCACACCCTTAATTAAATACACGCGAGTCATGGAAGAAGACGTGAAGACAGGTTCGACCGTGCCGATGCTGTTTATGATTTCGTCCATTCGTTCGAGCGCTTTCTCCTGAGTGCAGTCGTGCAATCTGGAATTCTCGATTATCGGCGGCGCTTGGAGGTATTTCCGATACAGATTATCATCGTTGTCAACTTCGATGACGCGTTCGAGCACTTGGTCAAAATTGTCGTAATCATGGCAGTTGATGAACGCTTCAGGATTGAAATACTCGGCGATTCGAGGACAGCCCCAGTAAATCGGAACGCTGTTGACCAGCAGGGCGTGAGGGAGTTTTTCGGTCACGTAGCGCGGGGTGGAAACCCGCTCGGCCGCAACCGTGAACTTGTAGCGGCTCATAAAATCCAGCTTATTCTCCCATCCCCACTCAACGCGCCGCATGTTATTCAACACGGCCCCGGGACAATCTACCTTCTTATACTCCATCAGTTTTTCAGCCAGCTTCTGACGCGGCAGGGGCGGCGCTTCGCCGATAAAGAGACGGCGCAGGGCGCCTGCAGATAGACTTCTTGCCGGATCCGACCTCGCTGAGTAAACAAAGCAGCAGAACTTGGATTTGGGAGAATTTCTCCAAGCTTTTACTTGATCGTCGTACCGTCCTGTCCTTAACTGCTCAAAGTGATCGAGGTGATGCACAAAAGTCGGGAAGTAGAAATTTCTGCCGGTCGTTTCCTCGAAAGAAAAAGCATAGTCGAAAACCTTGAAGTCAGGCACGACGTTCTCACCGGATACAAAAACCTTTATGCAATTTGCACCGGCTAGTTTCTTAAAATCTTCCAGTTTGATTTGTCGAGTGATGTATGCGTTTGAAGCAGACAAAAAATACAAATCCGGATTATCGTCCAGCGCTACGCTTTCGACGTCGTATTTTTGCAGGAGGAACTGATGTCTAACGACTATGCCGCTTGGCGCGAGAGTTGCAACCCTTAATTTTTTCAGTGGCGCCATGAAGAGATAAACCGGAGAATTGCGTGAGTCCGTCTTTGAAGCATCAACGTTGACGCGGAACTCTGGCGGAAATTCAATCTTATAATATTTCAGCTTGTGTTCTTCCGGCGCTCCCGGCACCGGTATCCTGATTTGCCGTCCATCGGCGGTGCGGCGTGCACGCGACAAACCCGGTAAGGACGTTCAAACCCGCCGGTACGACAGCCTGATCGCCTTGCGCCCGGCTTCGCGCCCACGCCGCTCGAAGCGCGTCTGCAAGATTTGCGGCACCGACGCGGTGTCGGCGGCGGGGTCAAACTCTCCGCTGCCGGCCACGGTCACGCGTATCGCTTCAGCGTACTCCCGCCAGTCGGTCGCCAGATGAAGCAAGCCGCCGGGGCGCAGCTTGGCGGCCAGCGTCCCGACGAACGCCGGGGTCATCATGCGCCTCTTGTGGTGGCGGCGCTTGGGCCACGGGTCCGGAAACAAGATCACCACCCGTTCAAGCGCGGCGTCGGCGATGTGCCGTTGCAGCACTTCAACCGCATCGGCGCGAACGACCTTGAGGTTGGACAATCCGGCTTCGGCGGCGCGGCGCAGCAGCCGCCCGATTCCGGGGCGATGCACTTCGACCCCGAGAAAGTCGGCTTGAGGCTCGGCGCAGGCCATCGCAAGGATGTTGTCGCCGTTGCCGAAACCGACTTCCAGCGTCACCGGTGCGCGGCGCGTGAAGACCTTGTCGAAATCGAGCATGCCGGCGGGCGTCAGACCGTAAGTCGCCCAATGCGTCTCGAGTGCGCGCTGCTGTCCCGACGTCAGGCGGCCTTCGCGCAGTACGAAACTGCGCACGTTACGGTGCGCCCCCTTGATGCCGGGCGGCGGAGTCAAACCGGTCACAAGGTTATTCGGGCGCAGGCGACGAGGCCGACGCATAACGCCGTTTCGCCATCCGTCCCGCGAGGTAGGCTTCACGCCCCGCCGCGACCGCCTTGTTCATCGCCGAAGCCATCAGCGCCGGGTCGCCGGCTTCGGCAATCGCGGTATTCATCAGCACGCCGTCGCAACCCAACTCCATCGCAATCGCCGCGTCGGACGCGGTGCCGACGCCGGCGTCGACGATAATCGGCACGTGCGCGTTCTCGACGATGGTCAGGACGTTGTATGGATTGCGGATGCCGAGACCCGAGCCAATCGGCGCCGCCAGCGGCATCACGCTGACGCAGCCGATTTCCTCGAAACGCCGTGCGGCGACCGGGTCGTCGTTGGTATAGACCATCACGTCGAACCCTTCGGCGACCAGCGTCTCGGTGGCGTTCAAGGTCTGCGGCACGTCGGGAAACAAGGTTTTCTCGTCGCCCAGAACCTCGAGCTTGACCAGCTTGGCGCCGTCGAGCAGTTCACGCGCGAGCAGGCAGGTCCTGACCGCGTCTTCGGCGGTGTAACAACCGGCGGTGTTCGGCAGGATCGTGTAACGCTCGGGCGGCAGCACGTCGAGAAGACTGGGGGCGGCGGCGTCTTGGCCGATGTTGGTGCGGCGCACCGCGACGGTGACGATTTCGGCGCCCGAGTTCTCGACCGCTTGGCGGGTCTGTTCAAAATCACGATACTTGCCGGTGCCGATCAACAGCCGCGAACGGTACTCGCGCCCGGCGATAATCAGTTTGTCTTCGCCTCGCCCGAACGCCCGGGCGCCGGGCTCAGCCACCGCCGATGGCATGAACAATCTCCACTTCGTCGCCTTCGGCCAGTTGCACCACGGCGTGTTCGGCGCACGGTACGACCCGGCGGTTGACCTCGACCGCAATCTTGCGCCGCTCGGCGGCAACACGCTCGACCAGCGCGGCGACCGTCAAGCCGTCGGGCAGGATTCGATCTTGTCCGTTGATACGCAACCTCATATTCGGAGAATAATATACCGAGATGCGCCTTGAAGTGAGACCGGCATTCGTCCCCTTTCCAAGTCGTGTCTCTCTCGACGCGGAACCGACCGAATCGGATAAGCGGCAATTCGGGTGCACGCCGGACAACCGAAACGGCGCCAAGCACGCCGTTCCTCCTCCCCCCCCTGTTTACAATGGCGGCAATGGCGGCGTTGGCCGCCAACCACGGGAAACGATATGCCCACGGGTTTGAATCCATGACTTTAAATCGTTCCATGAGCAGACAGTGAACGACGCCCTGATTGTCGGCGGCGGAATCATCGGCTTGACCGCCGCGCTTGAACTGCGACGGCGCGGACTGAGCGTGATCTTGCTCGAAAAAAGCCGTATCGGCGCCGGTGCGTCGAGCGCCGCGGGCGGAATTCTGTCGCCGTTGCAGCCGTGGCAAAGCGAACCTGCCGTCATCGGTCTGTGCGAGCTGTCGTTGCTGCACTACCGGCGCTTGCTCGACGAGATGCAAGCGCAAGGGGAAACGGTGAATCTGACTTCCGACGGCTTGCTGTGCCTCATGCCGCAGGAAACCCGGGCGGCCAGCGCTTGGGCCGAAGCACGAGGATGGCGGTTTGTCGAGTTGGACGCCGGCGGGCTGGCACGCGAAGAACCCGCGCTGGCGGCCGGCGCCGGTTTTCTGTTGCCCGACGTGTGCCGGGTTGACCCGTCGGCGCTGCTCGGCGCACTCGCTCGTGCAGCTAAACGCCGGGGCGCGCAGATCCAAGAAAACTGCACGGTGCGCGCCATCGCGGTCGAACAGGGGCGGACGACGGGCGTGAACACCGACGCCGGCTTGATTGCCGCGGGCGTCACCATGGTTTGCGCCGGCGCTTGGTCGAGCACGTTGCTGCCTGCTCCGCACCCGCAGATCCGTCCGGTGCGCGGGCAAATCATCGAGTACGCCGCCGAACCTAAGCTGCTGCACCACGTCGTGTCGCATAAAGCGGCCGGTGCGGAAATGGAGCACTACCTGATTCCTCAGAAAGATGGACGCATCCTCGCAGGCAGTACGCTCGAGCGTTGCGGGTTCGACGATTCGACCACTGACGAGGCGCAAGACGCGTTGTCCCGGGCGGCGACGCAGGTGCTGCCGACGCTGGCGCAGTGCCCGATTGTGCGCCAATGGGCGGGGTTGCGGCCCGACGCGGCGCGTGCGACGCCACTGATCGGCGCACATCCGCAAATCACGGGGTTGTTCATCAACGGCGGGCATTACCGCAACGGGGTCGCGCTGGCGCCGGGGTCGGCGTTGCTTGCAGCGCAGATGATTTGCGGAGAGGCGACCGCGATCGACGCAAAGCCGTTCGCGATCACGCCCTAAGGGAGTGGGGAATACATCCCATCACACCAATTTGACGTTTCAACGCCCGATCAACGCCGCTGGCTTCGCCTCCGGCAACCTATCCCCGGAGGCCGACGCCGCAGCTTCGACGCCAAGCTTGG
>CAZKLI010000129.1:0-1577 GCA_964553575.1 uncultured Chromatiales bacterium | reverse complement strand
GCGGCGACGAATCTCGGCTTTCGAGACCTCGAGGTTGATTTCGCGCGCCGCTGCGTCGATCGTGACGGCGTCGCCGTTGCGCACGACGGCGAGCGGCCCGCCGACGGCGGCCTCGGGGGTGATGTGCCCGACGACGAAGCCGTGGCTGCCGCCCGAGAAACGTCCGTCGGTAATCAAGGCGACGTCCTCGCCGAGTCCCTTGCCCATCACCGCCGACGTCGGCGCGAGCATTTCGCGCATACCCGGCCCGCCCCGGGGGCCTTCGTAGCGGATGACAATCACGTCGCCTTTCTTGACCGTGCCGTCGAGGATGCGTTTCAGTGCGTCTTCCTCGGAGGCGAACACCCGTGCGGTTCCGCTGAAGCGCAAGCCTTCTTTGCCGGTAATCTTCGCCACCGCACCTTGCGGCGCAAGGTTGCCGTACAGAATCACCAGATGCCCGTCGCGTTTGATCGGGTCGTCGAGCGGGCGGATGATGTCTTGGTTTCGGGGGTAGGGTCTGACGCCGGCGAGATTTTCGCCGAGCGTGCGCCCGGTGACGGTCAAGCAGTCGCCGTGCATCAATCCCGCGTCGAGCAACGTTTTCATCAGCGGCTGGATGCCGCCGATCGCGACCAGTTCCGACATCAGGTAACGCCCGCTCGGCTTGAGGTCGGCGAGCACCGGCACGCGCCGCCCGATGCGGGTGAAGTCGTCGATCTTGAGCTTGACGCCGCAGGCGTGCGCCATCGCGAGCAGGTGCAGCACCGCGTTGGTCGAGCCGCCGAGCGCGGTCACCATCGTGACCGCGTTCTCGAACGCTTTCTTGGTCATGACGTCGAGCGGCGTGACGCCTTGTCTGATCAGTTTCATCACCGCCGCACCCGCCTCGACGCAGTCGCGCACTTTCGCCCGCGACGTCGCGTTTTGCGCTGAGCTGCCCGGCAGGCTCATGCCCATCGCCTCGATCGCCGACGCCATCGTGTTCGCGGTGTACATGCCGCCGCACGAGCCGGGCCCAGGAATCGCGCACGATTCGATCGCGTGCAGCTCTTTCTTGCTGATCTTGCGCCGCGCCGCTTCACCGACGGCTTCGAACACCGAGACGACGTCCACTTTGCGCCGGCGACGTACGCCGGGCAGAATCGTGCCGCCATAGACGAACACCGAGGGGCGGTTGAGCCGCGCCAGCGCAATCATGCAGCCGGGCATGTTCTTGTCGCAGCCGCCGATGGCGACCAAGCCGTCGAAACCCTCGCACGCGGCGACCGCCTCGACCGAGTCGGCGATGATTTCACGCGACACCAGCGAATATTTCATGCCTTCGGTGCCCATCGAGATGCCGTCCGAGATCGTGATGGTGTTGAAGATCACCGCCTTGGCGCCGGCCTCGTCGGCGCCGCGCGCGGCGTGGCGCGCGAGTTTGTCTATGTGCACGTTGCACGGGGTGACTTCGCTCCAGGTCGAGGCGACGCCGACCTGGGGCTTCTTGAAGTCGGCGTCGTTGAAGCCGACCGCGCGCAGCATCGCGCGGCTGGGTGCGCGCTCGGCGCCGTCAACCATAGGCGACGAGTATCTCCTGAGTTTTTTGTTTGCGG
>CAZKLI010000128.1:0-3134 GCA_964553575.1 uncultured Chromatiales bacterium | reverse complement strand
CGCTGTTCCGGGCGCTATTCAGGTTTGATCCGCTCGACGCATTGGGCGAATTGCCTGCGCCGGTAGCCGCTAAGCCCAACGTCATCCGACAAGGTGTCGAAGCGCGCGACGTCCGACGGGCCGAGCTCAACCGTGAACCCGTCGGGCAACGGCACTTCGCAATGGATCTCAGTGAGGCGGCGGGACAAACGTATCGTCTCGAGATGTTCTCCGATCAATCCCGCGATGCGCTTCGCGCCGCGCAATTTGAGATTCTCTATCTCCCGCCACCGTTCGAGCAGTTCATCGAGCGAGTCGAAATGCGCGAGCAGATGCGTCGCGGTCACCGGGCCGACGCCGGGCACCCCGGGGATGTTGTCAACCGCGTCGCCGGCGATGGCGAGCATGTCGGGAATGCGCTCGGGCGATACGCCGAAACGCTTGGTAACGCCGTCTTTGTCGAGCTTCGCGCCTTTGGTGAAGTCCCACCATACGTCGTCGTCCTCGACCAGCTGAGCAAGGTCTTTGTCGCTGGTGACGATGACCACCGGGCGTCCCTCGCGGCGGGCTCGCGCGGCGAGCGTGCCGATTAAGTCGTCTCCCTCGTAGCGGTTGTCGGAAATCTCGCTGACGCCGAATGAACGCACCAGCTCGCGGCATTGACCGAATTGCCGCTTGAGCTCGGGCGGCGCCGGGTCACGGTTGGCCTTGTAGGCGGGATAAATGTCGTTGCGGTGAGACTGCTCCAGGCTTTCATCGAACACAAACACGACGTGGCGCGGGCGGATTTGCCCGAGAAAACGCACGACGAAATCGAAGAACCCGTAAAACGCGTTGACCGGCCGCCCGTCGGCGCCGACCAGCGTGTCGGGCATCGAGAACCACGCTCTGAAGATGTAAATGCTCGAATCGACGAGATAGACCGGCGGCATCTTTCACCGCACCGTCTTGAGCAGTTGTCCCGGGCGCGGCTCTCCGTCGGGGTACATGCCGTTGAGCAGCCTTAACTGTTCCTCGGGATGGTGCCCGAATCCGGACTGTGCGGCGAGCGAAGCAAAGGTGTCCCCGGGTTTGACGCGCACCAGCGAGATGACCGCGGGTTTCGCGAGCTCGCGCTCGTCTTCGCGCAAAGGACGCAGGCTGCGGATAGTCTCAAGAAACAGGGCGTCGTTTTTCGAGAACTCTTCCGGGGTGCGGCTCGCGGCGCGGAACATGTAGGCTTGTTTGCCGAAGAACGCAACCGAAACGCGCCCTTCTTTCGTGCCGTAAGGCGTTTTCACTTTCGCTACGGCGGTGTAGCCTTCGAGTTCGGAACCCGACAGCGGCTCGCCTTGCAAATCGGTTTCCTTGATCCTCAACGCGCGCGCCAGAAATCGCCGCGGGCTTTCCTTTCGGTTCCTGTCGTCGACGGTGAAGACAAGCAGGGACGTGTCGGTGACGTTTCGCCCCAGGACGTAAGCGGGCCGGTTGCTTACGAGCCAGCGGTACGGAAATTTGAAAGTAACACCGAGACCGGCGTGGTAAAAATGCTCTCCCTTGAGCACGCCTTCTTTCGCCGACGGGCCGTAAGTCACGCCCTCAAGCCTGTTGAGGAAAATCTCGGGATCTTCGGGAACGTAGTCCCCGCCGATTTTCGAAGCCGCAGCGACAACTTCCTTGAGTCTGTCGTCGTTCTTGGGATGCGTCGAGAAAAGCCCGTGATAGACGTTCGGTCTGCGATTCTGTTCCTCGGCCAGCTGCTTCTCGAACTCTTCCTGATCCTTGAGCACCCCCAGGACGTCGAGCATTTTCTTCGGGTCGTAGCCGATTCTCGCCGAGTATTCGGCGCCGAGTCTGTCGGCTTCGAGTTCATTCTCGCGGCCGTAGCCCCTGATGAACGCCATCCCCAGCAAGTTGGTCAGGTCGGCGGCGTACGCGCTGCCGGACCTCGCCGAAACAACCTGCGCAAGTATCGAAGCCAGGGTTCCTTTCGTATGCTGGCGCACGCCGTGACGGGCGGTGACATGGCCGATCTCATGGCCGATTACGCCGGCGAGCTCGGCTTCTGAATTCATATACGCCATGATGCCGCGGGTGACGTAAATGTAGCCGCCGGGCAAAGCGAACGCGTTGATTTGAGGGGTGTCGAGTACCGTGAAGTGGTAAATCAGATGATTCCTGTGGCTTTTCTCGGCGAGCCGGTTTCCGAGCTCGGTGACGTAGGCTTGAATCTCCGGATTGTCGTACTCGCCGCCGTACTGTTTCAGTATCGTGGGATGAAATTTCTTGCCAATCTCAATTTCCTGGTTTTCACTCATCAGAACCAAGTCCCTGCCGCCGGTGACCGGATTGACTGCGCACGACGCGAGACACAGAGTCAGCGGCGCCCAAAGCAGGGAAAGGCGGCGCCGCGGCAAGTTACGGATGGCTGACGGTTTCAATGTTGTCTGAATGGCGAATCGTTAAGGTCTTGACGTTGGAACGTTTGTCATTATAGACCCAGCCCCTCGCGACCAAGCAGGCGCCCGAAAAATCAGGCGGCGACCCCCGTGAGAACCGCCCCAAAACGTCGTCGAAGTCGGCACGGCTCACTTTCAGGCGAAACCCCGAAGTCAGTTTCAGGTACGTTGTCTTGCGCGTGTTCCGCGTGCTCTTGACGCAGCCCTTGACTCGCGTGAAACCGCCCCGGGTGACTTGCGCCGCCGCAACCGGAGCAAAGTATTGATGCGACCATATCCCGGCGCCCGCCGCACGGGCGGTCTGTTCGGCCTTCCGGTAGCAGCGCCGGTGCTTCAGATTGGGCGGAAACGTCACCGCGTGGGCCAAACCGTCTTCTATGAGCCGCGCGGCGACGTTGACCAGCGATTCGGAATAAACGTGGGCGAGCACCCGCCCGTAGCGATCTTTTCTTTCCTCGTCGTACTCAACCGCGACTTTGCCCGCAAGCAGCCGGCGCAAAGCGTCGCGGGCTTGTTCGGCGAAAGGTTCGCCGGGCCGGTCTTCGCGCGCAAGCTCGGGTGCGTTCAGACCGATGATCCTGACTTTGGCGCCGTTGTCGAGCCAAACGGTGTCGCCGTCGTGAACGTAATCGGCTCGCGCCCAGCCAGCGATCGTCGAAGGGCGGCATTCGTCGGCTTGTCCCGCAGGCGCCGCGAGCGCAAGTACAAGTACAGGAA
>CAZKLI010000127.1:0-5215 GCA_964553575.1 uncultured Chromatiales bacterium | reverse complement strand
AGTGCGTCTCGGCAAGGAGAACGCGATGATGGAGGGGACGTCTCTCGGTGCGTTCGACCGGGTCGAAGTCGTCGCCAGGGTTTCCAAGCAGGGCGGCGCGCGCGCGCGTCCCGGCGACCTGATCGGCGTGGTTTCTCCGGTCTCGCCGGGGCAGGCCGTCTCGGTCGAGATTTCGGAAATCGTCAAGGACGAAACGCAGGGCGCAGGCGCCGACGAAGGCGCCGCCGATGCCGATGCTGATGTCGATGCCGATGCAATTGGGGTTTCGGTTTCGTTGAGCCCGGCGTTGCGCGCCGCGGCGTCGCCCGGCGACGCGGTGTTCGTTTATGCGCGCGCGATCAACGGCCCGCCGATGCCGCTCGCGGTCGAACGCCTGCGGGTTTCGCAGCTTCCGGCCCAAGTGCGTCTCGGCAAGGAGAACGCGATGATGGAAGGGACGTCGCTCGATGCGTTCGACCGGGTCGAGATTGTTGCCAGGGTTTCCAAGCAGGGCGGTGCGCGTGCGCGTCCCGGCGACCTGATCGGCGTGGTTTCTCCGGTCTCGCCGGGGCAGGCCGTCTCGGTGGAGATTTCGAAGATCGTCGAATAGGTGAAGATCGAGTATTCCATCGGATTGCGTTATACGCGTTCCAAGAAGCGCAATCGTTTCATCGGTTTTATTTCCTTGATTGCGGCGGCGGGGGTTGCCGTCGGGGTTCTGGTCGTGATTACGGTGTTGTCGGTGATGAACGGATTCAAGGTCGAAGTGCGTGACAAGATGCTGGCTTTCGCTTCGCACGCGACGGTCACCGGTTTTGACGGGCGGCTCGAAGACTGGCGCCCCCTCGAGCGCTTGGTTGCCGAACACCCGGACATCCTGGCGCTGGCGCCTTTCGTCGAAGCGCAGACGATGCTTGCTTACCGGGACCGCACTCACGGCGTCTATTTGCGCGGAATCCTGCCTGAGCGCGAGGCCGAGGTGTCCGAGATTGCCGACCACGTGGTCGCGGGCTCGCTCGACGGCTTGGTGAGCGGCGGGTTTTTCATCGTCCTCGGCGAATCGCTCGCCCGTTCGCTCGGCGTCGGCGTCGGCGACAAGGTCACGATTATCAGCACCAAGGCGGCGGTGACGCCGATCGGCATCCGTCCCCGGTTGAGGCGCTTTACGGTCGGCGGCATCTTCAAAATGGGAATGCCGCAGTACGACCGCAACGTCGCGTTCGTGCAGTTGAACGACGCGCAACGCCTGATGCAGCTGGGTGAAAGCGTCAGCGGCGTGCATTTGCGGCTGCAAGACTTGCTCAAGGCCCCTGAAGTGACGCACCGGCTGAAGCGCGAGCTCAGCCCGGATTACTGGGCCAGCGATTGGACGCAAAGGCACAAGGCGTTCTTTCGCGCGATCGAGATGGAAAAGACCATTTTGATGATCATCATGACGTTGATCATCGTCGTCGCGGTGTTCAACATCGTCTCGGCGTTGATTATGGTGGTCGTCGAGAAGCAGGGCGACGTCGCAATCCTGAAGACCCTGGGCATGACCCCGAGCCGGATACTCGGCATCTTCATCACCCAGGGGTGCGTCATCGGCGGCGCCGGGGTGGTGCTCGGCGCGGCGGGCGGCGTTGCGCTCGCTTCGCATTTGAGCCGGATCGCGGCGTGGATCGAGAGGGCCTTTGATTACAAGTTCTTGTCGCCGGATATTTATCCGATTTCCGAGGTGCCGTCGCAGCTGCTCGCGTCCGACGTGATATGGACTATGGCGCTGGCTTTCGTGCTGACGGTGGTTGCGACGCTTTACCCGGCTTGGCGCGCGGCGTCGGTGCGTCCGGCCGAAGTGCTGAGGTACGAATGAGCGCGGCGCCGCTGATCGAATGCCGCGACCTGAGCAAGACCTACGGCTCGGGGCCGCTTGCGGTCGAAGTTCTGAACCGCCTTGAACTGACCCTGCGTGAAGGTGAAGACCTTGCCGTCGTCGGCGCTTCGGGCAGCGGCAAAAGCACGTTGTTGCACCTGCTCGGCGGACTGGATTCTCCCGACCGGGGCGAGGTTGCGGTGCGGGGTGAAGTCATCAGCCGGTTGAGCGAGAGAGCACGCTGCCGGTGGCGCAACCGTGAAATTGGATTCGTGTATCAGTTTCATCATCTGCTGGCGGAGTTCACGGTGGTCGAGAACGTTGCGATGCCGCTGCTGATCGCCGGACAAAGCTTCAGGGCCGCCGCGGCTGAAGTTGCGCCGCTGCTCGAGCAGGCCGGGCTTAGGCGGCGCGGCCTGCACAAGCCGCACGAATTGTCCGGCGGCGAACGTCAGCGAGTCGCGATTTGCCGCGCGCTTGCGACGTCGCCGCGCGTCATCTTGGCCGACGAGCCGACCGGCAACCTCGACCGCGCGACCGCCGAGGCGGTTATCGGCGTGATGTTGCAGGTCAAGGCGCAGGCGGGGGCGACGCTGGTGATCGTGACCCATGACCAATCGCTCGCGCGCAAATGCGGGCGGGTCGTGCGTCTTGAAGACGGTTGTTTGCGTGAGAGTTGATTCCGCGGTTGCCGGCGGCGACGGTGGACGGATTCGCCGGGCCCGCGCCTCTTCATGGGCCGTTTCATGGATTAGGTCTTAATCAGGAAAGTGGCGACGCCGACGCCCACGCTGATATAAACCATCAGCGCAATCAGGAGAGTGACTTTGAGTTCAGCTATCCGTCTTTTCATGTCGGCGTCTAATTTGGTTATGTCGGCCTTTACTTCAGTTATGTCGGCTTTTGTCGCCATGTCAGCCTTTACTTCAGTTATGTCGGCTTTTACTTCAATTATGTCGGCTTTTGTCGCCACGTTGTCCGTATGTTTCTTCACGTCGGACTTCACTTCAGCCAGCTCGACTTTCGTCGCCATCTTGTCCGTATGTTTCGTCACGTCGGATTTTACTTTGGCGAGGTCGATTTTCGTCGCCGCGTATTCAGGGGGAATCATGCCGACAACTGATTTCCCGGCGTCGCCTTGAGAGGCGCCGAGTTTGATGAGCGTGTTGTAGAGCGAGGGGTTGCTCATGTTCTTTCCTCCTGAAAGTAAAGCGAAGCCTATCAGGCGAGAAATCTTTTTGTCAACTTTGTCAACAAGATACGGCGTTCTCGACGGTCGTTTTTCAGGGACGGGCGGCGGGCTGAAGTGCGCGTTCGTTGCGTGGTGGGTTCCTGCGCGTTCGTTCAGAGGTCGTTCGGGATGGACGAACGGTTCGATGCGCTTTCAAATAAACGATCGCCGCGAGCGTCGCTGCGCCCGGGGTTGCGTCCGTCGTTGAGCTTGGGGTTTGCAGCGGAAAGTCAAAAAGGCGGGCGCTTTTTCTTTTTACGCCGCCGCCAGTGAATCGTGATGTGCGAGCGCCAAAGTACATGCACGGCGGCGTAGCCGACCGCCGCCGCGACCGCGCCGACGAGCAGGCATCCCAAAAGCAGGGGCTGCCAAGTCGTCGAAAACCCGGTGTTCAACCATTCGAAGTTCGGGTTCAGATAGAACGCGCCCAGCAGGCTGAGCAGCTGTTGGCCGACCTTGTAGCAGAAAAAGAAAATCGGCGGCGCGGTGAACGGGTTGGTGACCCACACGGTGACGACCGCAATCGGCAGGTTGGCGCGCAGCACGATTGCGCCGCCCGCGGCGAGCAGCATCTGCACCGGCACCGGTATAAACGCGCAGAACAGCCCGACCGAGAACGCGACCGACACCGAGCGGCGGTTGACGTGCCACAAGTGCTCGCGTTTCATGATGCCGCCGAACACCCGGTTCAAGTGCAGGTGCTGGCGGTAGCGGTGCATGTTCGGCAGCCACCGATGAATCAGTTTTTTCGCCATAGTTGTCTCGCGCCGCCCGAAAGGCGCACGCTTATTCTCGCTTATCCCTGAAAATCCCGCCGCTTGTCCGGGTCGGGCGTCTCGGCGGCGGCGGTGCGGGCAATCTGCGCTGCCATGCTTATTTTCGCCGCGGGCTTCACGCTTGGCAACGTCGCTTTGCATCAATTCGCCGACTTGCCCGGCTGGGAAAGCGCGCTCTTCGCTTGTCTGCTTCCTCTGCCGTGCCTGCGGGGCGCTTTGCTTCGTTTCGCCGCCGCCGGCGCCGCGGGTTTTCTATGGACGTTGGCTGCGGCCGGTTCGCACAAGGCCGATATCCTGCCCGCCGCGCTCGAAGCCCGCGACCTTGAAGCGGTGATTCGCGTCGCTTCGATTCCCGTCGACAAGGGGTATTCGGTGCGTTTTGACGCCGAGGTCGAGGACGCCCGCGGGCGGGCGCTGCCGCGGCGGCTGCGTCTTTCGCTCTACCGCCCGCGGGACGGCGCCCCGACGCCGGAATTGCGCCCGGGCGACGTGCTCGAAGCGACGCTGCGTCTCAAACGTCCGCACGGTTACATGAACCCGGGCGGGTTCGATTATGAGCGGTATCTGTTTTCGATGCGCGTCGGCGCGAGCGGCTACGTCCGCAACTTCCGGTTGCTCGAACGTGCAAGCGAACGATCTCCGTCGGTATGGCGTCATCGTCTGTACGAACGTTTAAGGGCGCAGGCGGCGTCCAACACCGGAGCGATCATCGCACTTGCGCTCGGCGAACGTGGCGCGATGAAACCGGAACACCGCCGCCTGCTGTTTGCGACCGGCACCGGTCATCTGTTCGCGATATCGGGTTTGCACGTCGCTTTGGTTTTCGGGTTTGTGTTCATGGTTTTCCGGTGGTTGTGGTCGCGGTTTTTCCTGCATCCGACTTTGCAGCCCGCGGCGTACGCCGCCGTGTTTCCCGCGACGCTCGCGGCTTGCGCCTACGCTTGGCTTGCGGGTTTCACGATACCGACGCAACGCGCGCTGATCATGCTGGGGTGCGTCGTCGCGGGTTTGCTGCTCAAGCGGCGCGTCTCGCTCACCGGCGCCTTGCCTCTCGCGCTGGTGGTCGTCGTCGCCTGCGACCCGCTGAGCACTTTGACGGTTTCGTTTTGGCTGTCGTTCGTCGCGGTCGGTTTCATCGCGTTTTATTTCAGCCTGAACCCGTGGCCGAAAAGACGGGCGTGGCTCGACTTGCAGACGGCGCTGCCGACGGCGCTTCTGCCGATGAGCTTGCTGTTTTTCAATTACGGCGCCTTGGCGGCGCCGCTCGCGAACTTGATTGCGGTGCCGCTGGTCTCTTTCTTGATTCTGCCGTGCGTGCTGCTTGTGACCGTCTGCGCGTTTTTCAGCGCCGCTCCCGACGCCTTGCCCGGCGCTTGG
>CAZKLI010000126.1:0-4371 GCA_964553575.1 uncultured Chromatiales bacterium | reverse complement strand
CCGCCCGACAGTTCGTGCGGGTATTTGTGTTCGTGCCCGTCCAAGCCGACCAATTCGAGCAGTTCGGCGACGTTGCGTTCGCGCCGCGCCTTGTCCATTTTTCGGATGCCGAACGCGACGTTTTTTTTCACGTTGAGATGGGGGAACAGCGCGTAGCTTTGAAACATCATGCCGACGCGGCGCTCCTCCGGCGCGACGTGGACGCCGGGGCCGCTGAGCGTGCGCCCGTCCAGACGAATCGTGCCGGCGTCGAGGCGGCGGACCCCGGCGATGCAGTGGAGCAACACGGTTTTGCCGCTGCCGCTCGGGCCGAGCAGGCAACCGACGTTGCCGCGTTTCAGCCCGAGAGAGACCGAATTGACGACCGTCTTGCCTTCGACCGAGACACGGGCGTTTTCAACGTCGAGCAGCTTGTGCATGGCGTCTTTATTGTATCGGCTTCGATTCCCGGAGAGGGGCGGTTTCGCGTCTGCTTAAGACGTACGCGCCGCTTTAGCGAGCGCAATCAACGGGAGCACGCCGACGGCGACGATGCTGAGCGCGGGCAGCGCGACGTCGGCCAACCTTTCGTCCGACGCGAGTTCAAACGCCCTGATTGCAAGCGTGTTGAAGTTGAACGGGCGCAGCACCAGGGTTGCGGGCAGTTCCTTGATGATCTCGACGAAGACCAGCAGCGCCGCGGTCAGCAGTCCGCCGCGTATCAACGGCAGGTGAATCTTGACCAGCGTTTCCGGCGTTGAAGCGCCGAGGGCGTGTGCGGCGTGGTCGAGGTTCGGCGAGACTTTCTCAAGGGCGGCCTCGACCGGATTGAACCCGAGCGTGAGAAAGCGGATCGTGTAGGCGAACGTCAGCGCGATGAAGCCGCCGCCCAACGCAAGTCCGCCCCATCGGTCGAGCGCCGAGAACAAGATCAGCACGCCGATTGCAATCACGACGCCGGGGACCGCGTATCCCGAGGAGACCGTCTGTACTGCGAGCTTGACGCCGGCGGTCGGGCACAGGCGCTTGGTGTAGGAAATCACGGTCGCGAGCGTCAGGACCACGAGCGAACCGGCGAGCGCCAGGCCGAAGCTGTTGGCAATCAACGTCGCATAGTCCGTTATCTCGGTCTTGGGCAGGCGTTCGGCCGCCCAAGCCAGCAGTTGCAGGGTTGGGACGACGAAGCCGAGCAGCAGCGGCAACGTGCAGGCGGCGATCGCCCCTGCCGCGTGAACCCCGCGCAACCGGTAGCTTGGCGTCGCCGGACCCGGCTCGGCGTCGTAATAACGCGCCCGGCGTCGGGCGCGTTTCTCCGTGACCAGCAGGACGACGACGAACGCAAGCAGCAGGAGCGACAGCTGAGCCGCGCCCGCGATGCTGCCGAGGCCGAACCAAGTTCGGAAGATGCCGACGCTGAAAGTGTTGACGCCGAAGTACGCGACGGCGCCGAAATCGGCGAGTGTTTCCATCATCACGAGGGCGGCGCCGGCGATGATCGCCGGGCGGGCGGCGGGCAATGCGACGTGGAGGAAACAGCCGCGCGGGCTTGCGCCCAGCGTGCGCCCGGCTTCGATGATTCGGTTTGACTGCTGCGTGAACGAGGCGCGCGCAAGCAGATAGACGTAAGGGTAGAGCACCAGCGTGAGCACCGCGACCGCCCCGCCCAGCGAACGGATCGGCGCCGGCGTGGAAAAACCCGCGGCGCTGAGCCAAGCGTGCGCCGTGCCGCCGTAGTCGAAGACGCCGGTATAGACGTAGGCGGCGATGTAAGCCGGGTAAGCCAGCGGCAGGATCAGGGCGAGCTCGAAAAAGCGCCGCATCGGAAACTCGCAGACGCTGCACAGCCACGCGGTCGGAACCCCGAGCAGCAAAGTCCCGACCATGACGCCCGCGCACAGCGCCAGTGACTCGATCAAGTAATGCTTGAGCACGGTGTCGGCAAGATGCGACCAGACTTCGTATTCGGGCGTGAGCAGTTGTGCGGCAAGCGCGAGGAAAGGCAAGGAAAGCAACGCCACGGCCGCGGCGGTGGCGACGTTCAACGTCCGGCGTCCGCGTGCCGGTACGGAGAAAGGCGACGACGGCTTGAACAATCCGGCTTTTGCGGTCATCGGTCTGTTTCACCCGGCTTTGTCGGCCAGCTTGACCATTCGCCCGCGCACGGCGACTCGGTCAAGTAACGTTTGAGCGCGGTGTTCGTCGGATGACGCCGGATTTCGTATTCGGGCGCGAACGGTTGCGCGGCGAGCGCGAGGAAAGACAAGCAACGCGACGGCTGCGGCCGTGGCGACGTTCAACGTTCGGCGTCCGCGGCGGAGAAAGGCGACGACGGCCTGGACGCCGGGGTTTTTGCGGTCATCGCTCTATTTCCACCCGGCTTTGTCCATCAGCTTGACCGCCGCGACGTTGAGTTCCCCGAGTCTTTCGAGCGCAACCGGATCGCGTCTGAAGTCTCCCCAAGCCTGCAACGCGGGGCTGATTTCGACGCCCACGACGACCGGGTATTCGTTGTTGACCCCGGCGTACCATTTCTGCGCCGGCGCCGACACGAGGTATTCGATCAGCTTCAACGCCGCTTCGGTCGCGCCTTCGCGGTTCGCCGCCGCGCGGGTGACCGCCGCGCCGCTGACGTTGACGTGCGCGCCGCGCCCGTCTTGATTGGGCCAGACCACCGTGACCGCGCGCGCGGCTTTGCGATGGCGAGGTTCGTCGCCCGACAGCATCATTGCGAGGTAGTAGGTGTTGGCGACGGCGACGTCGCACAATCCGCCCGCCGCCGCAAGGATCTGGTCGCGGTCGCCGCCGGTCGGCGTTCTGGCGAAGTTGGCGGCCAGTCCGCGCGCCCATTCGAGCGCGGTTTTCTCGCCGTGCGCCGCAATCATCGAGGCGGTCAGCGACTGGTTATAGACGTTGCTCGATGAGCGTATGCACAGTTTGCCGCGCAACGCGGGTGACGCGAGCGACTCGTACGAATTGACGACCGCCGGGTCCACTTTGCCCGACACCGTCATGATGACCCTTGCGCGCACCGACAAGCCGAACCATCGGCCGTCTTGATCGCGGTAGTTGGCGGGGACCGCGTCGTTCAAGATTTTTGAAGACACCTTTTGCAGCAAATCGGCGCTCTTGGCGCGCTGAAGCCGCCCCGCGTCGGTCGTGATTAATACGTCGGCGGGGCTGTTCGCCCCCTCGAGCGCAAGCCGCGCAATCAAGGCGTCGGCCTTGCCGGTCACCAGATTCACGCCGATTCCCGAGGCTTGTGAGAAACGGTCGAGCAACGGTTTGATCAGTGCTTCCTGGCGCGCCGAATAGACGTTGACCGCCTCTGACGTTGCCGTCAGGGGGGTCAACGCCAGCGTGGCGGCGGTGATAACATAATGAAAACGCGGTAATTTCATGGTTCTGTCCTTCCGGGGACGGAATCCTGTTTGAAACCTAAATACAAATCAATCTTATTATCGTCTCTGTCCGCAACTTGTCAACACTGCGCCGCGGCGCGGTGCGACGGCGGCATATCGCGGGCAGTGTGCCGCGGGCGGTGCATATAGAATAAGCGCGGCAACGGCTTTGCGCCTTCAAAAACTTTTCCGCCCTCGAGCAGTTCCGCACAAGTAAATCAACGATGTCGATGGACCAGCGCAACGGATGGATTTGGTTCGACGGTGAATTCGTTCCTTGGAAAGAAGCCAAAGTGCATTTGCTGACCCATACCCTGCATTACGGGATGGGGGTGTTCGAAGGCGTAAGGGCGTACGCGGCCGACGCCGGCACCGCGATCTTCCGGCTCCAGGATCACACGCAACGACTCTTCAACTCCGCCGGCGTCGTGCGCATGGAACTCGGCTTTTCCGCCGATGAGATGAACGAAGCGCAAAAGGAAGTGTTGCGCAAGAACGCCCTCAGGTCGGCGTACATCCGGCCGATGGTGTTTTACGGCTCCGAAAGCATGGGACTGCACGCCGATTCGTTGAGCGTTCACGTGATGGTCGCCGCTTGGGAATGGGGCGCGTACCTCGGTGAGGACAACATGAAGAAAGGCATACGGGTCAAGACTTCGTCGTTCGTGCGTTGCCACTCGAATCCGGCGATGAGCAAGGTCAAGTCCAACGGCAGCTACCTCAACTCGATGCTGGCCTTGCGCGAGGCCTGCGACGCGGGTTACGACGAGGCGTTGATGCTCGACGCCGCCGGTTCCGTGTGTGAAGGCAGCGGGGAGAACTTGTTCATCGTCCGCGACGGGGCGTTGTTCACCCCCGATTTGTCGGCGGCGCTTGACGGCGTCACCCGGCGCACCGTGATCGAGCTGGCGCGCGAGCAGGGGCTGGAGGTCGGTGAACGGCGCATGACCGTCGCCGAGGTGTATGCGGCGGACGAGGCTTTTTTCACCGGTAC
>CAZKLI010000125.1:0-5368 GCA_964553575.1 uncultured Chromatiales bacterium | reverse complement strand
GCTCCTCGACGCTTGCGCGGTTGATTCCGTGCAGGCCGCCGAAATGCTTGAGCAGTTGTCTGCGACGCTTCGGCCCGAGACCGGCGACGTCTTCAAGCGGCGACCGCCCGCGCCGGCGGTTCCTCTGGCGGCGGTGTCCGGCGATCGCGAAGCGATGCGCCTCGTCGCGTATCTGCTGCACCAGATGCAACGCCGCCGGATCCGCGGCAATCCTGACCATCTGTTCGCCGTCGGCGAGGAACAACGTCTCCATGCCGGGCTTTCGTTCGGCCCCTTTGGCGACGCCGACGACGGCGACGCCGCTGACGCCGAGTTCCTGCAAAACTTCGAGCGCACACCCCAGCTGTCCCTTGCCGCCGTCTATGAACAGCACGTCGGGCAGCTTGCCTTCACCGGCGACCAACCGCCGGTAGCGTCGCCCGATCGCCTCGCGCATCGCGGCGTAATCGTCTCCCGCGGTCGCGTTCTTGACGTTGAAGCTGCGGTACTCGGATTTCAGCGGGCCGTTGACGTCGAACACCACGCACGAAGCGACGGTCGCCTCTCCCTGGGTGTGGCTGACGTCGAAGCATTCCATCCGCGTCGGGATCTCGGCAAGGTCGAGCGTCTCCTGCAACGCGACCAAGCGTTTCTGCATTCCGGCTTTGGAAGACAGCTTGGCGTCGAGCGCGAGCACGGCGTTGTCGAGCGCCAGGTCAACCCACTTGCGCCTGACGCCGCGCACCGCCGACGTCAACGCCACCTTGCGCCCGGCCTGGTGTTCGAGCATGGCCTGCAGCGCCTGCTTGTCGTCCGGCACGTGGCTGACGATCAGCTCCTGCGGCACATGGTGCGACAGGTAATACTGGCCGATGAAAGCGGCGAGCAGCTTCCCCTCGCCGACCTCGGCGTGAGGCAGCCGCGGGTAGTACGCGCGGTTGCCGACGTTCAGCCCGCCGCGCACGCTGAACACCTGCACGCAGGCGCCGCCGCCTTTCATGCTGCACGCGACGACGTCGGTGTCGCCCTTGTCGGCGCTCACGCGCTGCTGCTCGGCAACCTGGCGCAACGCCTGAATCTGGTCGCGGCAACGCGCCGCTTGTTCGTAATCCCACCGCTGCGACGCATCGTCCATGCGCTCGACCAGGGTCTTGACGACTTGCTCACCTTTGCCCGCCAGCACGTCGGTCGCAAGCGCGACGTCGTCGCGGTAGGCGTCCGCCTCTATCAAGCCGACGCACGGTGCGCTGCACCGTCTGATCTGGTATTGCAAGCAAGGCCGCGTGCGATTCTTGAAGAACCCGTCGTCGCATTGGCGCAACCTGAACAGCTTGAACAGCAGGTTGAGCGTCTCGCGCACCGCCGCGACGCTGAAGTACGGCCCGAAATACCGTCCCGGCCGCTTGCGCGAGCCGCGGTAAAAGGAAAAACGGGGAAACTCGTCGGCGGTGATACGGATGTAGGGATAGCTCTTGTCGTCCCTGTACAGGACGTTGTAGCGCGGGCGGTGCTCCTTGATCAGGTTGCTTTCGAGCAGCAACGCCTCGGCCTCGGTCGAGGTCACCGTGACTTCCACCCGCTCGACCTGCTGCATCATCAGCCGGGTCTTCGCACCTTGCGCCTTCTCCCCGCGGCTCTGAAAGTAAGTCGCGACCCGTTTCTTCAGGTCTTTCGCCTTGCCGACGTAAAGCAGCCCACTCTCGGCGTCGAGCATACGATAGACCCCCGGCTTATGGGTCAGGTTGCGCAGAAAATCCTGCGCGTCGAAATCCGCGTTGTTTTCCGCTCGCCGGTTCATCAACGCCTTTCTCCCGCAGCCTGCAACGCGGTCAGAACTTAACCAGCGCCGCTCCCCAAGTGAAACCGCCCCCGAACGCTTCAAGCATCAGACGGTCGCCGCGCTGGATGCGACCGTCACGCACCGCTTCGTCGAGCGCCAACGGAACCGACGCCGCCGAGGTGTTGCCGTGACGGTCCACCGTCACCACCACCCGGTCGATCGGCAGCTTCAGTTTTCTCGCGGTCGCCGCGATGATGCGGTAATTCGCCTGGTGCGGCACCAGCCAGTCCACGTCGGACTTCTCAAATCCGTTGGCGTCGAGCGTTTCGTCAGCGATGGCGCCGAGCGTGTTCACCGCCACCTTGAACACCTCGTTGCCTTTCATCTGAATCAGACCGTTCACGCTCCCGCACGCCGCCGCGCCCGGTCCGCCCGGCGCGTGCAGCAGCTCTTCCTGACGTCCGTCGGCGTGCAGATGGGTCGAGTAAATCCCGGGTTCGTCGCTCGCCTGCAACACCACCGCGCCCGCGCCGTCGGCGAACAGCACGCAGGTCGCGCGATCGTTCCAATCAACGATGCGCGACAATACTTCGGCGCCGATGACCAGTGCGTTGCGCGCGTCGCCGGTGCGCACGAAACGGTCGGCCAAGTCGAGCGCGTAGATGAAACCGGTGCACACCGCCTGCACGTCGAAAGCCGGACAACCGCTCACGCCGAGCCGTCCTTGCAGCTGGCAGGCGGTGCTCGGAAACACCTTGTCGGGGGTGGTCGTCGCGACCACAATCAAGTCGAGGTCGCCCGCCGCGACGTCGGCCATCTCAAGCGCGCGGCGCGCGGCGTGCAACGCGAGGTCGCAGACGCTCTCGTCGTCGCTTGCGATGCGCCGCTCGCGGATGCCGGTGCGTTCGCGGATCCACTGGTCGGAGGTGTCCACCATCTTCTCCAAGTCGGCGTTGGTCAGAACCTTCTCGGGCAGATAGGCGCCGGTGCCGGCGATGCGGGAAAAAATCGCCACGAGCTTTACGTCAGAAACGCCTCGAGCTGCTTGTCTATCAACTGCGGCACCTGTTTCAAAGCTTCAATCCGGGCGGTCTCGACCGCGTGTTCGAAAGCGACGGCGTCGGCGCCGCCGTGACTTTTGATGACAACGCCCTGCAAGCCCAGCAAACTCGCGCCATTATAACGCCGGGGATCTATCGTCTTGCGCACCGACTTGAGCACCGGCGCGGCGACGGCGCCGGTCAAGCGCGTCAGCCAGTTGCGCGAAAAAGCCTCGCGCAAGGTTGCGGTGATGAATTCGGCGACGCCTTCGGAGGTCTTGAGCGAGACGTTGCCCGCGAAACCGTCCACGACGATCACGTCGGCGCCCCCTTGATAGATTTGGTTGCCCTCGATGTAGCCGATGTAGTTGAGCGAGCTTTCGCGCAGCTGGCGGTCGGCTTCCTTGACTTGATCGTTACCCTTGATCGTCTCTTGCCCGACGTTGAGCAGCCCGACCCGCGGCCTGTCGAGATTGTCGAGCGCCGACACCAGCACCGACCCCATCATCGCGAATTGAAACAGCTGTTCGGCCTTGCAGTCCACGTTGGCGCCGAGGTCGAGCATGTGCGTGTATCCGGTCAAGGTCGGCAGCGCGGTCGTGATCGCCGGGCGCTCTATGCCCGCGAGCATCCGCAAGACGTAACGCGAGATCGCCATCAGCGCGCCGGTGTTCCCGGCGCTGACGCAGGCCGCGGCCTCGCCTTCACGCACAAGGTTCACGGCGACGCGCATCGAGGATTCTTTCTTGGTGCGCAGCGCGTGCGTCGGCTCCTCATCCATTTCCACCCGTTGCGGCGCGTGGACGCATCGCAAGCGGTTCGCGGGATAACTCCCGCCGCGCAGCGCGGCCTCGACCCGCGGTTCGTCCCCGACCAGAATCAAGGACGTGTCTTCGCGGCGCTTCAACGTCGCGAGCGCCGCGGGCACGGTGACATCGAGGCCGCGGTCGCCGCTCATCATGTCGATTGCAACGGTGACACTCATGGGTAGGGGTTATATGCGCATTGCCGGGAAAAACAACCCGTCTCCGTCCGGCGTTTCACGGCTCGGGCAACCGCTGCCTTCGCGCGCGGCGTGTCCATCGTCGAAAACCACGCCGCGCCGAGCGCCCGGAAAGTCAGACTCAAAGTCAGGCCAAAAGCCAGATTCGGGAAACCGGTTGGGCGATAAGTTCACGCTTCATTCTCCCATAAGGCGAACCGACGTAACTCGATGGAACTCAGGACAGGGGGCGGGGCAGGAAGCGCAGAACAATCGGTGCGTCATTCCTCGCCGATACAGTACAACAACAAAAGCGGGGCTTGTCCGCCCGTTGCGCCTCCCCCGCGAGTGCGGCCGCGGTTAAACCGTCCGGCGCACGCGGCGAAAGCCGCCGACATCAGCTCTGTTCTTGCTCTTCCCCGCCTTGCTCTTCGGTAACTTCGGCGGGGATGATCTCACGGCCACGGTAGAAGCCGTCCGGGCTGATGTGGTGACGGCGGTGACGGGTGCCCGTGACCGGGTCTTCCGACAAGGTCGGCTTGAGCAACGCGTCGTGCGAACGGCGCATGTCTCTCTTCGAACGTGTTTTTCTGTTTTGTTGAACTGCCATCGAACTCTGCCGGGCGACGCTCAAGCGGTAATCAGGGAGCGTGCAATCCGGTTATCTTATCGTTATTGAGCCGCGTGAAGCAACCGCAACCGCGAACTTCCTCCGGGCAACGAGGCTTCCCGCCGCCGTTGCACGGCGGGCAAGCGCCGGGCAAAACCCACAGGGGATGCCCTCTCATCCGTGCTATCTTTAGGACTCAACGGCATGGACATCATTCTCGCTTCAGAATCACGCTCGCGCCGCGATCTACTCGCCCGCCTCGGCGTTGATTTCAAGGTACAGATCTCAGGGTTCGACGAGACGCCGCGCGGCGGCGAGACCATCGTGCCGCTGGTGAAGCGGCTGGCGTTGGGCAAGGCGCGCACCGTCGCCGCAACGAACCCGCAGGCGTTGATCATCGGCTCCGATCAAACCGCGTGCACCGGCGGGGAGATTCTCCATAAACCCGCCGACGCCGACGCGGCGAAACGCCAGCTTGCACTGTGCTCGGGCAGCGCCGTCGAGTTCCACACCTGCGTCTGCCTGCTCGACGCCGCCGCCGACCGCTACCAAATCAAGGACGTCACCACCACCGTCCTCTTTCGCAAACTGGGCGAGGATGAAATCGCACGCTACGTCGCGCACGACAAACCTTTCGACTGCGCCGGCAGCGTGCGCAGCGAGACGCTCGGCATCACTTTGCTCGAACGCATCGAAAGCGAAGACCCCACCGCCCTGCTCGGCCTGCCGCTGATCGCCTTGTGCGCGATGTTCCGCCAGACCGGAATCAATCTTCCCTGAGGCCGGCGACGAATCGCGTCAACCAGAAATACGTAGAGGCTGCCCGCCGGACGCCTCGATGAAGTAAAGGCGATAACCGCCTATTTGAAAAATACGCCGTGCGCGACAAGAAAGGCGTTTACGACGCTCACGGCCAGAATCAACAAACTCAGCAGCAAAGTGTTGCTGGTATTCCTTGCGGTTCTGTTTTCTTCTCT
>CAZKLI010000124.1:0-3905 GCA_964553575.1 uncultured Chromatiales bacterium | reverse complement strand
GTACAGTTTGGCGATCATTCCGAGGCTGTCTTCGGCGCCGGCGCCGAAGACAGCCTCGGAATGATCGCCAAACTGTACCGCGCACCGGCGCCTGAGGCGACGATTTATCAGGGAACGTTCAAGCCGGTGCTGGTCATGCGCGCGATGAAAAAGCGCATCGCCGCCGAACGGGCGCAGCTGCAAAAGGAACTGTCGGCGCTTTCGGACAACCTCAGGACGACCGCCGGCAAGGATAGAACGCTTGCATTGCAAGTGGACCACGGCGAAGCCGACGTTTACCGCTTTGAACTGTCGTCCGAAGGGGAGGCGGTCGAGATGACGCCCGAAATCGAGCGTTTGCTTGAATCGGTGACACAGGACTTCGGGGAAGTGCCGGAAGACTACCTGCGCACCGGCGACGCGGGCAAACCGGCGGACGCGCAAGACGAACAAAAGCCGCGAACCGACGGCTCTCCGGTGCTGCTGCCCGAGTGGGATCATTCGATCCAACGCTACCGCAGCGACTGGTGCCGGATGTTCTTGCGTGAAACGTCCGACGGCGACCCCGGCTTCGCGGCGAAGACGCTCGCACGCCACGGCGGCCTGGTCAAACGGCTGCGGCGTACTTTCGAGGCCCTGCGTGAAAGCGACGCGACCCATAAACGCGAGCCTTTCGGCGACGACGTTGACCTCGACGCAGCGGTCGAGTCTTTCATCTCGATGCAACGGGGCGAGGAACCCGACCCGAGAGTCTATCTGCGCCACACCAAGACCGCCCGCAACGTCGCGGTGACCTTTCTGGTGGACATGAGCGGTGCGACCGGTGGCTGGATCAACGAAACCGAAAATGAAGCGCTGGTGTTGTTGTGCGAATCCCTGGAAACGCTCGGCGACCGCTACGCGATTTACGGATTTTCCGGGCGAACGCGCGAACGCTGCGACGTCTTCAAGGTCAAGTCTTTCGCCGAAAGTTACGGCGACGAAGTGAAAAGGAGAATCGCGGGCATGACGCCGCAGGACTATACGCGGATGGGCGCCGCCATCCGTTTCGCGCGCGGCGAACTGCTGCGCGCGGAGGCGAGGACCCGGATCATGATTACGCTTTCAGACGGGCGCCCCGACGACCGCGACGGCTACCGCGGACGGTACGGCATCGAAGACACGCGCCGCGCCCTGTTCGAGGCGAGCTTTCAAGGCATCCACCCGTATTGCGTCACGATCGACACCGAGGCCGCCGATTACCTGCCTTACATGTACGGCCGGGCGAATTTCTCCATCGTCGACCGCGTCGAAAAACTGCCTTTCCAAGTCTCGGACGTCTATCGCCGCATCACCAGTTGAGCGGCGCAGGTTTCACAGGCTGCCGTAAATGTGAAACCCGCCGATGTAAGTGCCGATTGCGGACCCGACCGAAGTGAGAATAAAAACCAGCAACGCGCACGCAACGCGGTTTCGACGCCACCCCGACCAGTGCACCGTGTCCTTTCGGATGTTCTCGAAGTCGAGCACCGTGGGTTTCCTCAAGTACACTTCGACGGCCGCCGCCGCCATGCCAGCGCCGACGGTCGGGTTGAGCGAAGTCAGCGGCGCGGCGAGGAACGCGCTGACGACGGTCAGCGGATGCGCGCCGGCGAGCAACGCGCCGACCGCGGCGAGGCTTCCGTTGATCAGGATCCAGTCGAGCACCAGTTCGAGCCCGAGGCCGGTGCCCTGCCTGAAACCCGCGGCGAAACCGGCGATGATCAAGGCGACCACGACCCACGGGACGAACTTGACCCATTTCCGGGGGCGCGGCTCCTTGTCGAGCGCCTGAATCTCGGTATTCGGATCCCTCGGCTCTCCCGGCGAATAGCGCGCAAGATGCTCACCGAGACCCGAAAGATGCCCCGCGCCGACGATTGCGAGCATACGCGCGGGCTTTTCCCGGCGCGCGTAAGCGACGATCTTCGCCGCCATGTACCGGTCGCGCTCGGTGATCAACGCGCCGTAAAGACGAGGGTCGAGCGACTGCAATTCGTGGAACATGCCGGTCAGCACGTCGCTTTCCTTCATCTCTTCAACGTGTTCCTCGCTGATCTTATGGCGGCTGAACACGCCGAACAGCAACAGATTGACGAGCATCATGCGCCGCCACCACGGCACGCTGCGATAGACGCGCTTGAGCGTCACGCCGACGTCGCGGTCGATCAGCGTCAAGGACAAACCGTGCTCGCGCGAAAATCGCACCGCTTCTTTCATCTCGCCGCCGAGTTCGACGCCGAGATGGTCGGCGAAACGCTGCTGGTAGGCGCTGAGGGCGACCAAGGCCGCCATCGCACCGAGTCTGCGCTCGCGAATGGCTTTCCATATATCCACCCGCGCGACCGATTCGGGGTCAACGATTGCCTCGTGGCGGCGTTTGCACAGTTCGACCCCGACCGCGTCGTACGCGCCGCTCGCGAGCAACCGCGCGACGTCTTCGCGGCTTGCCCGCGACACGTGCGCGGTGCCGAGGATGTCAACGCGGGTGGCGCCGATCGTCAGCGTCGGCAGATCGTCCGGGGACTTCATCGCAAGGCGGCTTCTTTCGGCGGCCGGGAACACGCCGGGCACGCCGGGTCTTTCTGGATCTTCAACGTGCGCCAATCCATGCGCGCGGCGTCGAGAAGCAACAGGCGCCCGACGAGCGGCTCGCCGACGCCGAGCAGCACCTTGACCGCCTCGACCGCCTGAATCGCGCCGACGACACCGGCGACCGGCGCAAGGACGCCGTTTTGTACGCATGATTCCTCGACGGCGGCGCCGGGCGGATACAGGCATTCATAACACGGCGCGCCGGGCGACGACGCGAACACCGCAACCTGCCCCTCCATGCGTATCACCGCCCCGCTGACCAAAGGCTTGCCCGCCTCGACGCAGGCGCGGTTGACCGCGTAGCGGGTCTCGAAATTGTCGCAGCCGTCCACGACCACGTCGGCGCGAGCGAGCGGCGCCGGCAACGTGCTTGAGTCGAGCCGGGCGCACAGCGTCTCAACCGCCGTCTCCGGGGACAGCTTGTGCAGGGTGCGCCGCGCCGATTCGGTCTTGTCGCGTCCGACCGCGTCGGTGAAATGAATGATCTGGCGTTGGAGGTTGGACAACTCGACGCGGTCGTCGTCGGCGATGATCAAGCGCCCGACGCCGCTTGCGGCCAGATACATCGCAACCGGGGAGCCGAGCCCGCCCAGACCGACGACGAGTGCGCTTGAGCCGAGCAGTTTGCGTTGTCCCTCAACGCCGATTTCCGGCAGCAGGACGTGCCGGCTGTAACGCAGAAGCTGCGAGTCGCTCAGATCATGCACGGGGTTGGTTCTTTTTACGGGCCTCGGACGCGGCTTTCTGCTGCGGCGTCATTTCCTTTTGATATTTGGCTTTCCACTCGGCGTAAGGCATGCCGTAAATCAGTTTGCGCGCATCCTCGTAGTTCACGGTGACACCGCGTTCCTCCGCCGCGGCGACGTACCATTTCGACAGGCAGTTGCGGCAGAAATCCGTGAGATTCATCAAGTCTATGTTCTGCACTTCGGTCTTGTCGCGCAAGTGCCGCACCAGACGCTCGAACACCGCCGCCTGTATCGCCTGCTTGTCGTTGTCGGAAATGTCAGTCATCGCCGGGTTCCCGGAAAACGCCCGTTTCCCTTATTATACGCGCATATCAGCGAACCGATTGAATGAACACCGCCGCGACGCCGCCGTACAACGACGTCACCTGCACGATACTCGCGGGCGGCAGAGGTTCGCGCATGGGCGGCCGTGACAAAGGCTTGGTCGAACTCGCGGGACGTCCGATGATCGAGCACGTCATCGAACGCGTCAGGCCGCAGGTCGGCGGCGTCGTCATCAACGCCAACCGCCGTCTCGACGATTACCGCCGCTACGGCTTTCCCCTGATTTCCGACATGCAGGAC
>CAZKLI010000123.1:0-4279 GCA_964553575.1 uncultured Chromatiales bacterium | reverse complement strand
CTTGGTGACGGCCTTGCTTGCGGTGCAGTTCGTCGGGGTGCCCGCGACCTTGCTTTTCGGCCGTCTCGCCGCACGGATAGGCGCCAAGCGGTCGTTGTTTGCCGGCATCGCCGTCTATGTCGTGATTTGCACTTGGGGGGCGGCGCTCGAGACGCTCGCCGGCTTTTATATGCTCGCCTTTCTGGTCGGTCTGGTGCAGGGCGGCGTGCAAGCGCAAAGCCGCGCATTGTTCTCGCGCCTCGTGCCTGCTTCTCAGGTCACGCAGCTGTTCGGCGTCTATAACCTGCTCGGACGGTTCGCCGTGTTCGCCGGCCCTTTGATTCTCGGCTGGGTCGGCGTGCTGACCGGCAATCCGCGTTTCGGCATGTTGTCGGTCGTGGTGCTGTTCGTCGCCGGCGCTTTGGTGCTGACGAAAGTTCGGGTGTAGACTCCAAGAGCGCGGCCTCAAGCGCGTTGCGTCTCGCGCCACGCCTTGCGCCGGCACACACCGGCGTAGTCGCAGTACCCGCACTCGGCGTCGTCGGCCCATGCGGGAAAAGGTTTGTCGGCGGCGTCGCGTTTGAAAGTTCGCAGGCGTTCAAGCAGGCGGCTGCGCGCTTGCTCAAGATGGTCTCCTTCGAGCGTCACCTCTCTGTGTTCTTTCATGTTCATGTAATTGATTTCCTTGACGCCGGCGTGAAGCAGTGAATAAGCCGTGAGCTGAACGTCCTCGCCGTTTTCCATCTTTTTCCGCGTGTGTCCTCCGCCGCTCTTGTAATCGAGTATGCGCACGCCGTCGTTTTCGCTGATGACGCAGTCTGCTCGCCCGCTCAGCGTCAAATCATCTTCAAACGTTTCCTCGCGCGACTTCTCGGCTTCAAACCGCGCGTCCGGAGCGGGGTTGTCGATCAGCCAGTCAACGTACCAGCGGACCGCGACGTGCGCCTTTTGCATCCGCTCGGCGGCGGAATAATGGCGCTCAGCCCGGGGCGCGAATTCAGCCTCGACGACGGCGCGGGCGATTCCCAGCGCGTAATCGCGGTTCTCTTCGGTCCACGGCCGATTCACCGGGCCGGGCAGGTTTTCGACGTCGGCGTGGAGCGCCGCCAAGCAGCGGTGCAGACGCAGGCCGTAATCGCGCGCGCTGTCGTAATCGTCGGCTTCCGGCGCGGGTGAGAGCCGAAGCGAGGTTTTGGCGAAGAAACGGTACGGGCACGCGACCGCAGTTTGCACGTCGCTGACGTGCAACGTGTTCGGCCATTCGGGCATGGCCGGCGCGGGCATCTTCGGCCTTGCTAGATTGTCTTCGAACTTGTCCCCGGCGGCGCGTGCTTCGGCTTGTGCGCGGCGGCGCAGGTCTTTTTCTTCGAGGTCGTCTCCGCAGACAAGCGCGTGGAAGTGTTGCAGGCCGTCGAGCCACGGCGCCGGCGTCAGGGTTTTTCCCCGGTTCGCACGTTGGCAGGTCAGCAGGACGTGCTCGGCGCTTTCGAGCGCCGAGCGGAACCGGGCGAACTCCGCGGCGACGCGCTGCTTGCGCCCGGGCAGCCCAAGTGCGCGGCGCGCTTCTTCGTCCAGCAACGGCATGGTCTCCGCCGGCAGTGCATGGTCGGTATCGAGCGCCGCGATGACCAAGCCCGCGGGTCGCGCAAGCATTGATTGGGACAAGCTGTAGATTTCGACCAGATAGTCGTGTTTCTTCGGCGTGAAGTTTTCACGTTCGAGCACGTGCAAGATCCAGCGCCGCCACAGGTTCCAGCGCGCGTTGACGTCTTGCGATTGCGCCGCAACCGCCATCGCTTCGAGTTCTTCGAGCACGCGCTTTCCGGCTTCGTCCGCCCGCAGGGGGGCTTTCATGCCGAGCTCGTCCATCGCCTCGAACAACGCGTCGAACAAGGCGGTGAACGAGCCGTGCCGGTTCGCCGCCGCTTGGCGCAGCACGGCCAGCGCTTTGCACACGTGATTGACGATTTTCTTGAAGTCCCGGTCGAATGCGCCGCCGCCGAAGTTCAACGCCCGCAACGCGGCGATCGTCTCATCGAGGCTGCTGAACGGTTCCAGCTCGGCAAGCGCGCGTTCCAGACGCGCGCAGACCTTTTGCACGCGCACGACGTCGATGCCGTACCGGCAGTACGGCGACCGTGCGAGGGTGAGCACGGCGGCGCCGTCGAAGTCCCGGTCCGAAGGAGGCAACAGCGCCGCGACCGCCGCCGCGCTTGAAGTGGTGGACAGCGCCCAGCCTGCGTGGTCGCACAACGGGACGCCGCCGTGCTCAAGCACCGCCCTGAGCCGGCGCAGCAGCTTGCGGTCGTGACCGGCGACGGCGACCGGTGCAACGCCCGCTTCGAGCCAGTCCCGGATCTTCAAGTAGATGCCGAACGCGTGCTCTTCGAGAGACTCGGGCTTGAAGACGCTGATTTTTCCGCACAGCGTTGCGCCCAAACGCTTCGCGTTCCGCGCACGGTCGACGACGTCGCCGCCGCTTGCGAACGCGGCGGCGATCAGTTTCGAGTGGGCGTCGCCGGTTTGCCCTGCTTGCCCGGTTTGCCCTGTTTGCACGGGTGCAAACGACGCGCCGCCGACCGCCTCGGCGATTTCGAGCGCCGGTGACGCATAGCGTCCGCTCTCGCCGGCGTGCGCGATCAACGTCAGCCGTCCCTTGCGGTACAGCCGCGTTGCCCACGCGCTTTCACACGGCGACAGTTCGTTGAATCCGCACAGGAAGACGTGTTCGTCGTCGCGGGTCAGCGCGTCGTCACGCAGGCTGTTGAGATAAAGCGTTTGCACGTCGGGTGTTTTTGCGCGGTCTTCCCGCCAGGCGTTGTAGAGCGTCTGCACGAAAGCGCCCGCCGACCCGGAGAGCGGTTCCGCCGCCGGCTTTCCGTCCACCCGGGCGGCGGCGACGCCGTCGAACAGTTGCAGCAGTTGGGCGGCGAACTCCCAACGCCCGGCGTGCGGCAGCAGGCCGGGGTGTTCGTCGAGCGCGGATACGAGCAGCAGCTTGCGTTCGTGCTCGGACAATACGGCGGCGCGGTCGTGCAAGCGCATGCGTTCATGGAACAACGTGCGGAAAGTTCCGATTGCCGGCGGTAGCGTCGCCGCGTGCCCCCGCGCTTCCGCCAGTTCGAGCAAGCACCGCCGCAGCCGTCTTTGCTGCAAGGTGTGCGGCATCAGCACCACGGCGCCGCGCAAATCCGGCAGCGAATCCTCAAAGTGCGCGACGACCGCCTCGGCGCAGGCGTTCACGAGGTCCCGGTTCAGCGGGAGTATCCGCAGACGGGTTTCGGTGGATTGCGCGTTCAGCGTTCGAGCAGCTTGAGCTTGTCCGGCTTGTTTTTCCATTCGTCGGCGTCGGCGGGAGCGTCTTTTTTCACGGTGATGACCGGCCAGCGTTCGGACAGCTCGGCGTTCAGCTTGAGGAAGTTCCGCTGGTTTTCAGGTACGTCTTCGTCGGCGGCGATTGCGTCTATCGGGCAAACCGGCACGCACAGCGCGCAGTCTATGCACTCCTGCGGGTCTATGACGAGGAAGTTGGGGCCTTCGTGAAAACAGTCCACCGGACAGACTTCGACGCAGTCGGTGTACTTGCACTTGATGCAGTTTTCGGTAACGACGTAGGTCATGTATCTCGGCCCATGTATCTACTTGGGCGCCTCTGCCGATTATAGCAACGCCGGCGCGCCGTTCGTCGGCTCGTTGCTACCGTTCGGCGATTTTCATTGCACGGCTTTCGCGGCGTGTTGTGCGGCGGACGTATAATCCCCCCATTGATTTTTGCCGGGATTTTCATCGGCTTTCAAGCAACGAGGTGCAGAAATGGCACGCCGCAACGGTTCATGGCGCCGCCGCCGGGAGAAAGACCCGTACGTCAAGGCCGCACAGCAAGACGGCTGGCGGTCGCGCGCGGTGTTCAAGCTACAGTGGCTCGACGAACGCGAACGGTTGTTCAAGCCGGCGATGCGGGTGCTCGACCTCGGCGCCGCGCCCGGCGGCTGGAGTCAGTACGCCGCTTCCAAGGTATCAAGCAAAGGCCGGGTCGCGGCGGTTGACATCCTGGATATGGAGCCGCTGCCCGGCGTGGACTTCATACACGGCGACGTGAGCCGTCCCGAGACGGTCGCTCTTGCGCTTGTTCGCCTCGGCGGTCGCGCCGACCTTGTAGTTTCGGATATGGCTCCCAATATAACGGGAGTTGCGTCGGTGGACGTGCCACGCGCGCTGGCGCTCGCCGAAGTTGCGCGCGACGTTGCCGGTGAAGCGTTGGCGGACGGCGGCGCGCTGGTGGTCAAGCTGTTTCAAGGGA
>CAZKLI010000122.1:0-2386 GCA_964553575.1 uncultured Chromatiales bacterium | reverse complement strand
GTCTCGGAGGTCTGGGGCTGCTTCACCTGCACGACAACCCGGGAGCGGATTTTGAACTGGCGCCGCGACTGGTATTTCCCGCCGCCGGCCGGCAGGTTGACGACGGCCGACGGCGCTGGCCCGTTGAATTCAGGCTCGACGAAGGGGCGCCGTATCGTCTGCAGATCAATATCGAGGCGACACGAGGCGACGTCTCTTTTGCAGGACCGCGGATCCAAAAGGGAGAAACGGACTCGGCATCTTTCGATGTGACCCTCGACGGCGGAGAAGCCGCCGTGCGCGTGGTCGGCGTCAGCCCCGAATCACCGCCTGGCGGCTGTCCTGCCGGAGAAAGGCATCAGGGGTTGTGTTTCAGCGGCTTGAACGTCGTTGCGCCCGCGTCGTTTTCTTTCAACGTCGGCGATGACCTCAGCCTGTGCGGTCGGGCGCAGGGGATCTGGGAGGCGATTTTGCCGGCGTTCGAGGCAAGCAGCTGCGGCCTTTTCATCAGCGGCATATTGACGGTTCTGACGCATCTCGACGCGAGCAGCAGGAACATCAGCCGTTTGCAGGGGTCGGATTTCGCCGACCTGGACGCGCTGAGATCGTTGAACTTGAGCGACAACCCGCTGGAGACGCTGCCGTCGAGCTGGGGAGCCGACGACGATACGCTCGGCGACACGCTTGAGCGGCTCGACTTGAGCGGCAACCGCGATTTGCGGCGGCTGGACGAGGGTGCGTTCGAGGAGTTGGCCGCCTTGAGAAGGCTGGATTTATCTGCGAGCGGGTTGAGCGAGTTGCACCCGCGTGCTTTCGCCGGACTGGCGAGCCTCGAGCAGTTGCTGCTGCACGACAACGACCTGCGCGACCTGCCGGTGGGAATTTTCGCCGGTCTCTCCGGTCTCGGGGGGCCGCGGGGGAGCTTGCGGATCGAGAGCAACCCCGACGACGACTCGCCCGATTTCATCTTGACCGCGCAGTTGCGCGTCGTCGACGTCGAAAACGGGCCGTCGTTTTACGTGTATCTGCCGCAGGGCGCGCCGTTCGACCTGCCGTTCGTGGTGACCGTGATGGGTGCAAGCCCGATCTCGACGATGGTTCCAGCGGGCAGCACGCGAAGCGAGACGCTGCACGCCGGGAGCGGCGAGGCGGGGGAGACGGTGCACCTGAGCTTGGGGGACCCGCCGGCTTTGCCCCGCGGCGACTCGGGTTGCGGTTACGACCCTTGCTACGACGGCTTCAGGATCGCGTCGGGCGAGCCGCTGGTCTATGACGGCGCGCCGCCGCCGCCGCGGGTGACGGCGGTTCGGTTCTCGGCGCCGCGATACCTCGCCGACGCCTATCTCAACGATTTGGGCAACGGTTTGGGCGACTCGGATGGCGAGACGATCGTCGTGGACGTGATTTTCGACCAACCGTTGATTGTCGAGACCTCGGGAGGCGAGCCGTCGCTGACGCTGGAAATCAGCGACAGCACGCGGGTCGCGACTTACGTGCCATCCTCAGGTATCAGCGACACGCTGCGGTTCAGTTACACGCTGACGCCGGATGATCTCGACGACGACGGCGTCGGCGTCGCTTCGGCACGAGGGTTGCGATTGAACGGCGCCGCCGTCACCGGCCTTGTTTTCGGCCGCGCGGTGAACGTGTCGCTGGCGGGCGTCGGCGACGTTACCGGCCCCAGGATAATAAGAGGAGGCTTTCTGTCGTTCAGCGAAGACTCGGTCTCGGTCGTCGAAGGGGAGACGCTCGAGTTGCGCGTGAACGCCAGCCTGGCGCCGTCGCCGCCGATTACCGTCGGCTACCGCGTCGGAACCCCAAGCGACACGGCCGACGCCGACGATTACACCGACGCCGGCGGCGGCGAGCTCCTCGTGGACGAGACCAGCGAGGTCATCCGGATTTCGATTCAGGACGACCAGGAGATCGAATCGCTGCGCGAGCGCTTTACGGTCTATCTGACCGATTCGGGTTCCCCCGGTTATCTGCTTGTTTCCCCAACGACGGTGAGGGTCACGATTAAGGAGGGAATCTGCGACCGGACGCCGCAGGTGCGCGCCGTTCTGCTGGCGATAATCGGCGGCGGCGATTGCGCCGAGGTAACGAATGCGGCGCTGGCCGGAGCGGGCGGGACCTTGGATCTAAGCGGTCAAGCCGTCACCGCCCTCAAGCCGGAAGATTTTTCGGGACTGACCGGCGTGCAGGCGTTGAATATCAGGGACAACGATCTAAGCGAACTGCCCGCCGGCGTCTTTTCCGAACTGCTTGGCCTGCGAACGCTGGACTTGGCGGACAACGACCTCAGGGAACTGCCGCCCGACGTCTTTGCGGGGCTGACCGATTTGACGGGGGTGGATTTGAGCGGCAATTCGATTTCCACCTTTACGTTGAGTGTAGGACTGTCAAT
>CAZKLI010000121.1:0-6539 GCA_964553575.1 uncultured Chromatiales bacterium | reverse complement strand
GCGCAAGCTCTGCATGGTCGCGGTCGGCAAGGCTGCGTCGGCGATGGCGCGCGGCGCGCTCGAAGCGCTCGGCGAACGGATCGCCGCCGGACTGGTCATCACCAAGCACGGGCACGTCGAAGTCGAGCTCGCCGCCGAACCGCGGGTCGAGTGCGTCGAGTCCGACCACCCGGTGCCCGGCGCCGACACGTTGCGCGCCGGCGAGCGGCTGCTGGCCTGCTTGTCCGAGCACGCCGGAAGCGATTCCGTGAGCGATCCCGGGAGTGATGCCGGGTTTCTGTTCCTGCTGTCGGGCGGCGCGTCGAGCCTGGTCGAGGTGCTGCCTCGGGGAATGGGGCTTGACGATTTGCGCCGTCTGACCGAGGCGCTGCTTGCGGGCGGGCTCGACATCGCCAGGATGAACCGGGTGCGCCGCGCCTTGTCGGGCGTCAAAGGCGGGCGGCTTGCCGCGCATCTGGGGCGTCTCCCGACGCTGAGCCTGTTGATTTCCGACGTCCCCGGCGACGACCCGGCTGTCATCGGCTCGGGTTTGCTGACGCCGGTGCGCGAGCGCGTCGAGCCCGGCGACTATCCCGAGGTGGTGCGGGAGCTGCTCGGACGGGTCGAACTGGTGCCGGTGCCCGGGCAAGCCGAGTTCGACACGATCGAGTCGCACATAGTCGCTTGTCTCGACGACGCGAAGGCGGCCTGCCGGGATGAAGCGTTGCGTCTGGGATACGCCGGCGCCAGCGTGTGCCCGACGTTCATCGCCGGCGACGTCGAGGAAGCGGCGGAAGAGTTGTTCCAAGCGCTCGACGCCTTGCCGGGCGGGATGCGGATATGGGGCGGCGAGCCGACCGTGAAGCTGCCCGATGCGCCGGGCTGCGGCGGGCGCAACCAGCAGCTCGCGCTGGCCGTCGCGATGAAGATCAAAGGAAACCCGGGCGCGTATTTCCTGTCGGTCGGCACCGACGGCACCGACGGCCCGACCGCCGACGCCGGCGCCCTGGTGGACGGCGCCACCGTTGAGCGCGGCGAGCGAAAGGGACTCGACGCGGCCGACTGTCTGCGCCGCGCCGACGCCGGCACTTTCCTCGACGCGTCGGGCGACCTGGTGACGACCGGGCCGACCGGCACCAACGTAATGGATCTGATGATCGGCTTGAAAGTCGGCTTGAAAGTCCCTGGCACGCCGCCGCAAGGCTGATTAGCCCACGGTTTCGAGCCTCGGTTCGCCGTCCTCGACCACCAGCACGCTGCCGCGTTCGTACCAGTCTCCAAGCACGATTCTCCGCCATCGCTTCCCGCCGGTCTCGGCGGTATGAATTCCGGGGCGGTGGGTGTGCCCGTGAATCAGCTGGTCAACCCCGAAGCGGCGCACGTAGGCGGCGACCGCGTCGTTGCTGACGTCCATGATTTCGGGCTTCTTCGACGAGATTGCCCGTTTGCTGACGCTGCGCAGGCGCCGCGCAAGCGCAAGCCGTGAGCCGAGGGGCAGCTTTGCGATCAGCGTGCGCGACACCGGGTTGCGGACGAGCTTGCGGTAGCGTTGATAGGCGCGGTCGTCGGTGCACAGCAGGTCGCCGTGCATCAGCAGGGTGCGCCGCCCGTGCAGGTCGACGGTCTCGGCGGGGCCGAGCAGCCGGCAGCCGCTGTCGCGCGCAAACCGTTCGCCGATCAGAAAGTCGCGGTTGCCGTGCATGAAATAGACCGGCACGCGCTCGGCGGCTTCGCGCAGGCTTGCGACCGCCGGCGCCAGTGCGCCGAGCGGCGCGTCGTCGCCGACCCAATAGTCGAACAGGTCGCCGAGAACGTAGAGTGCGTCGCACGCGGGCGCCCGCTCGCGCAGGAAACGGGTGAAGACGTCGATTAGTTGAGGGCGGCTTTCGTCGAGATGGCAGTCCGAGATGAAGAAAGTCTGCGCCATGGCCGCGCCCGCCCGGGGTTGCCTGTTTACTTGAGCGAGACTTTCTTGACCTCGATGGGTTCTTCCGGCACGTCGCTGAACGGCCCGATGGTGGCGGTCTTGACCTTCCCCATCTTGCTGACGACGTCCATCCCCTCGACCACCTTGCCGAACACGCAATAACCCCAGCCGTTCGTGCTTTTGTCCCGGTGGTTCAGGAAATCGTTGCCCTTGAGGTTGATGAAGAATTGCGACGAAGCCGAGTCCGGGTCGCTGGTGCGCGCCATGGCGACCGTGCCGGTGTCGTTCCTCAGGCCGTTGTCGGCCTCGTTCTTGATCGGCGGATGCGTTTCTTTCTGCTTCATCTTGGCGTCGAATCCGCCGCCCTGGACCACGAAGTCGTCAATGATGCGGTGGAAGATCGTGCCTTGATAAAAGCCTTCCTCGACGTAGGTCAGGAAGTTCTTGACCGTCTCCGGCGCCTTGTCCGGGTACAGTTCCAGCGTGAAGTCGCCGACGCTGGTCTCGAAAACGACCCGCGGATTCTTCGAGGGATTCTTGGATTGCGTGCAGCCTGTCGTCGCGACGGCGGCCAGGGAAAGGGTCGCCGTGATGAAAGTCACCGTCGAAAGGTTCAGCGGGTTTGCGAGTTTGTTCATTGATACACCTCTGTTGGCGTTAAGGGAAACGGTTGGACCGGCGGGTGAAAACGCAAGTCTATCACGCACGACCGCGCGTTCGGTTGACGCTTACCGGCGCGCTTCGTATTATCGTTATGGACGATCGGGGCATGGCGCAGTCTGGTAGCGCACCTGCTTTGGGAGCAGGGGGTCGGAGGTTCAAATCCTCTTGCCCCGACCAGTTTCGCGGTGCGCCTGTAGCTCATCTGGATAGAGCATCGGCCTTCTAAGCCGAGGGTAGCAGGTTCGAGTCCTGCCAGGCGCGCCATCACGCCGTTTCCGTCTCATGCTCGCCCGGCGGCGCGTGGCGGCGATTGGAGGCGCCTGTCCGCCGGGGCGGTGCGGATTGCGGCGCAACGTCGGCGGCGCGTTATCATCCAGCTTGCAACGCGATACCCTAACTCGATACCCAGGGAGGCCGACATGTATGTCTTCGATTATTCCTTGACCGGCATGGTCACAGCTCTGTGCCTGCTGATGTACTTCTGGACCATGCGCAGAACCGTGCAGGCGCGCAACAAACACAACGTCAAACCGCCTCAGACAACGGGCCCGGAGGCGTTCGAGCGCGCTTTGCGGGTGCAGGTCAACACGACCGAGCAACTGGTGTTGTTCCTGCCGGCACTATGGTTGTTCGCCCTCGCCCTGGGGTCGCGTCTCGGCGACCCTGCCGCGGCGGTCGTGGGGCTGGTTTTCCTCGTCGGCAGGATTGTCTATGCCTACGGTTATTCCGTGGCTTCCGAAAAACGTCTGGCCGGCTTCTTGATTGGATTTATCGCGACGGTCGTCGCGGTGCTGGGGGCTTTCGCCGTTCTGTTCTACAGGTACTTCCTGCGGTGAGAACGGGTGCGGGGCGGTGCGCCGCCGCAGCTTTCCTCTATAATAGCCGCCGCTTTGGTGGGCGTAGCTCAGTTGGTAGAGCACAGGATTGTGGCTCCTGAGGTCGTGGGTTCGATACCCATCGCTCACCCCATTATTCACCCCGGCGTTCATCCCGGCGCTCACTCCGGATTCGCCGCCGTGCCAAGCGGGCCATTAGCTCAATGGTAGAGCAACTGACTCTTAATCAGCAGGTTCGGGGTTCGAGTCCCTGATGGCCCAATCATCGCCCGGCGGGTTGCGCGTCACCCTACTCCCGCTCAAAACAGGCTAAACTTATAAACTTAAAGGAACGAAAACTCGTTTCAAACGCCGTCCCCAAGTGATGGGGGCGGGGCGGGGGCGCAAGGCGCCCGATATTCAACAAGCAAGGAGTGAAAGCATGAGAAAGCTGTTCTTCATAGCAGTCTGCGCGCTTTTTCTGTCGGCCTGCGTCACTGAAGAAGGGGCGCAAAAACACGCGGCCAAGGAACAGAAAGCGATGGCCAGCGGAGTGACGTGGACCGCCACCGTTTATTCGTCGCAGGAGCAAGGTGCGAAGACCGAAGTGGTCGGCAAGTTCGACACTTACCAGGAGTGCATAGACAAAGCGATGGCGCACCTGCGGGAGAAAGACTACGCCGAAGGCGCGTACTCTTGCGACGCGTAAAGCGTATTTTGCGCGACGCCTTTACGCCGACTGCTTGAGCAGGCGGCGTTTCTCTCTTTGCCAGTCGCGCCGCTTTTCGGCGTCGCGCTGGTCGTGCGCGTGCTTGCCTTTGCCGACGCCGATTTCGATTTTCGCGCGGTTGTTCTTCCAGTAAGCTTTCAGCGGCACCAGCGTATAGCCCTTGCGCTCGACCGCGCCGATCAGGCGCTTGATTTCGGTCTTGTTGAGCAGCAGCTTGCGGGTTCGAGACGGTGCGGGCTCGGGGTGGGCGTTGGACGAGGGCAGGGGGCTGATGTGCGCGCCGAGCAGCCATACCTCGCCGTCCTTGACGTAGGCGTACCCCTCCTTGAGTTGCAGGCGTTTCTGCCGCAGGCTTTTGACTTCCCAACCCTCCAGCGCAAGCCCCGCTTCAAACCGGTCTTCGATGAAATAGTTGCGTCGCGCCCGGGGGTTGTCGGCGATGAGGTTGTCGGCGTTTTTCATCGTCAAGTCTCCCTGTGGTTTGGTATTCTTGTGAAGCGTCAAACTGACACGAAATCCATTGCGGATTTAAGTATAATTCCCGTATTATAAGCGCGTCCGCCGGTGCCGCGGCGGGCGAAAAAGTTTCCTGCCTATGTCCATGCTGAGCCAAAACGTCCGCAGCCAGTGGTCGTCGCAATGGGTGTTCATTCTGGCGGCGACCGGGTCGGCGGTCGGACTCGGCAACATCTGGAAGTTCCCTTACGTCACCGGCCAGCACGGCGGCGGCGCGTTCATCTTGATTTATCTGATCGCGGTGGTGCTGATCTTGCCGATCATGACCAGCGAGATCCTGATCGGGCGCCGGGGCCGCGGCAGCCCGGTGCACGCGATGCAGCGGTTGTCCGCGGAGTACGGCGTGCACCGCGCGTGGACGGGCGTCGGTCTGATGGGCGTGGTCGCGGCGCTGATGATCCTGTCTTATTACAGCGTCATCGCGGGTTGGACGATGGCGTATTTTTTCCGCGCCGGCGCGGGCATTTTCGACCGGGCGACGGTGGAAGGCGTCGCGCATATCTTTTCGGACCTCACGGGCAGCACCGAGAAACTGCTTGCTTGGCACACGCTCTTCATGGTCGTCACTTCGAGCGTGATGGGGTGGGACATCAAATTAGGCCTCGAGAAAGCGGTGAAATTCATGATGCCGGTGCTGTTTCTTCTGCTTGTGGCGCTTCTGGCGTACGCGGCGATCGAGACCGGGCTCGGCGCCGCTTTCGAGTACATGTTCGTGTTCGACTTCTCGAAGCTCACCGGCGCCGGCGTGCTCGCGGCGTTGGGTCAGGCGTTCTTCTCCCTCAGCATCGGACTCGGCGCGATCATGGCGTACGGTTCCTACTTGCCCGCCCATATCCCCATCGTGCGCACGGCTTTCACCATCGCCGCGATGGATACGCTGGTCGCGATCGTCGCCGGGCTGATCGTGTTTTCCCTGGTGTTCCACCACGGCCTCGAACCCGGACAGGGGGCGGGGTTGGTGTTCAAGACCCTGCCTTTGGTGTTCGGGGGCATCCCCGGGGGTGAGGTGCTGGGCGCGGTGTTCTTTTTCCTGCTGTTCGTTGCGGCGTGGACGTCGGCGGTGTCCTTGATCGAGCCGGGGTTGTCGTGGTTGACCGACAACTGGCGCATCGGGCGCGGCGGGGCGGCGTGGATCATCGGTTTCGTCGCTTGGCTGCTCGGTCTCGGCACGGTGTTTTCCTTCAGCGACGCGGAGAATTGGACGGTGTTCGGGCGCACCGTTTTCGCCTCGTTCGATTACCTGACGTCGAACGTCCTGCTGCCGTTCGGCGGCGTCCTGATTGCGATTTACGGAGGCTGGAAGCTGCCCGCTTTCGTGCTGCGTGAGGAGCTCAACGTCAAGAACGAGGGTTTTTACCGTCTGTGGCGCTTCATGCTGCGCTATCTGAGCCCGATTGTCATCGGCGCCGTTTTCATCAGTCTCGTGTGGCCGTTTTGAGGCATGGCGGCGATTTTCCGGCGCGCGAAGACGGCGTACTCCTGTGATCAGATGTACGCGCTGGTCAGCGACGTCGCCGCGTACCAGAACTTCCTGCCGTGGTGCGACAAGTCGTCAATAGACGGCGAAGACAACGGGCGAGTGCGCGCGACCCTGCACCTGAAGCACAAGGGCTTGGGGTTGTCGCTGACCACGCTCAACCGCAACGTGCCGCCGAGCTCGATCGAGATGGCGCTAGACGAGGGGCCGTTCAAGCACCTCAAGGGCAAATGGACGTTTGCGCCGCTTGAGGGCGGCGGCTGCATGGTCGAACTGGAGATGGATTTCGACTTCTCCAACCGCGTCTATGCGCGCTTGCTCAAGCCGGTGTTCGACCGGGCGGCGTCGTCTCTGGTGGACGCTTTCATCAAGCGCGCATAGACGCGGTTGGAAAAGTCGAAATCCATCTCCAGTTCGACCATGCAGCCGCCG
>CAZKLI010000120.1:0-5384 GCA_964553575.1 uncultured Chromatiales bacterium | reverse complement strand
GCCGCGTGCGTGTCGGTGCACGGCGCCAACCGTCTCGGCTCGAACTCGTTGCTCGACCTGATCGTGTTCGGACGCGCCGCCGCTCACCGCGCCGCCGAGACGGTGAAGCCGGAGCGACCCCACCCCGAAGCGCCGCCGGCGGCGGTTGACGCGATTCTCGACCGGTTCGACGCGCTGCGTTACGCCGACGGCGCCGAACCGACCGCGAAGATTCGCCTCGACATGCAAAAGGCCATGCAGCGGCATGCGGCGGTGTTTCGCACCGGCGACAGCCTCAAACAAGGAACGGACAAGATAATGAACGTCTTCAAGCACTTCTCCGACGTTCACGTCAGCGACCGCTCCTTGATCTGGAACACCGACTTGGTCGAGACCCTTGAGCTGTCGAATCTATTGCAGCAGTCGATCGCGACCATCGTCTCGGCGCTGAACCGCACCGAAAGCCGCGGCGCCCATGCGCGCGACGATTACCCCGAACGCAACGACAAGGACTGGCTGAAGCACACCTTGATCGCGGTCGATGAAAAAGGCGGCGCCGACATCACTTACCGTCCCGTGCATCTGCACACCATGAGCAGCGACGTCGAGGCGATTTCGCCGAAAGCGCGGGTGTATTGAAGATTGAACCGAACGTGAAGGAGTAGGGAATCCGATGGCTAAATTCACTTTGCCGGCGAACTCGATCGTGAGAAAAGGCAAAACGTTCAAATGCCCGCGCCCGGGCAAGACGCGCAATTTCATCGTCTATCGCTACGACCCAGAGTCCGGGGAAACGCCCCGCACCGACGTTTATGAGGTGCACCTGAAAAGCTGCGGGCCGATGGTGCTCGACGCGCTGATCAAGATCAAGAACGAGATCGACCCGACGCTGACTTTCCGGCGCTCCTGCCGCGAGGGGATATGCGGCTCGTGCTCGATGAACGTCAACGGCGCCAATACGCTCGCCTGCACGAAGAACATCGACGACGTCAAAGGCGACGTCAGGATTTACCCGCTGCCGCATACGGCGGTGGTCAAGGATCTGGTGCCCGACCTCACGCATTTCTACGCGCAATACGCGTCGGTCAAGCCGTGGTTGCGTTCCGACAGTGCGGCGCCGCCTGACTCGGAACGCCTGCAGTCGAAAGAGGACAGGGCGAAGATCGACGGCCTCGAGGAGTGCATCCTGTGCGCGTGCTGCTCGACCAGCTGCCCCAGTTACTGGTGGAACAGCGACCGCCATCTCGGCCCCGCCGCGTTGCTGCAAGCGTACCGCTGGATCAGCGACAGCCGCGACGAGACCAGCGGCGAGCGTCTCGACGAGCTCGAGGACCCGTTCAAGCTGTACCGCTGCCACACGATCATGAACTGCGCCAAGGCTTGCCCGAAAGGGCTGAATCCGGCCAAGGCCATCGCCGAGATCAAAAAGCTTCTCGTCGCCCGCCGTCTCTAGCCCGCGCCGAAATCCTAAACGTGCCAGTTGGCGTTCGCCCGTCGGTTGCTCCTGTTTCGGACTGAAAAACGGCGGTCGAAACCAGAGGGTTTCCCGTCGCCCGCCACCTCCAGCCCGCGCCGAAAACCAAAGCCCAAATGTGCTGATTTGCACTTGGGCGGCGGTTTGCTTCCGCTCGGGCTTCGACGGGGTTCGCGCCGTTTCGGTTGTGATAAGTTTGGGGGCGGAACGATGACCGACGTCAACAAAAAGAAACTTGAATGGCGTTGCCGACGCGGCACCCGCGAACTCGACCGCATGACGCAATACTATCTTGAACGTTGCTACGACGCCGCCGGCGCCGTGCATCGGCGGGCTTTTGAAGACATGCTTGAGCTGCCGGACCCGCAGTTGCACGACCTCCTGACCGGCAAGATCGGCAGCGGCGACGCCGTCACCGACGAAATTGCGCGCCTGATTCGAGACGGCTGTGGACGTTGAACTGCACGCGACGCGCGTCCCTTACGCGGCACTCGGCGTCGTGTACCTGCTGCTTGCCGCTTGCGTCTTGGCGCCGTCTTCACCGATGCCGCTGAAAGCCGCGGCTTTCGTCGCGGCCGTCGTCTTCTCGGTCCGGCTCTATTTCAGAACCTGGGGCAGAAGCTGGAGCGGGCGCGACGAGATGGTGCAGGCTTTGCGCCTTGAGCCGCTCGGGCGGCTGTCGGTTCTCGTCGGGCCCCAAGTCGGCGGCCAGGCTGGCGGTCAGGCCGGCGGGAAACCCCGCCGTTTAATTAGGGTTCGCAATTTCAGCACACCGCGCCTTTTGCGCCGCTACGCCGAATTGCTCCTGGAACTCGACGACGGGCGTAAGACGACGGTTTTGGTCTTTCCCGGCGTAGTCGGCGGCGACGCGTTCAGGCGCCTGCGTAAGTTCCTGCTGAGTGCAAACGCCGTCACCGTCCCGGATAAGGCGGGGCGTATCAACCGCTTGGCCGGTGAATTGATGAGCTTTTTACTCAGGATTAAGCGGCGTCCTGAACGCAACGCGCGTGCCGTAGAATAAGCCCGTCATGCAAGCCGCTGATTCATACGCACGAGCGCAAATCATCCCGCCGCCGTCCCCGGGGACGCTGACCGGGCTCATGGAGATCTACGAGCGCAATTACATGCTGCTCAAGCGGCTGTTCGCCGACGACGACTTCGGAGCGGTTCGCGCGGTGCATTATTTCGACGGGCGGCACCGCTTGGAGTCGGTGCTGCTGCAGCGTGAGCGATATACAACGGTTTTGCTGCTGAGTTACAGCCTGCTCGACGGCCGCCGTCCTCTGGTCAACCCGGTGCAGCTGAAGATACGGGTCTATCGCGACGCCCGTCAAGCCGAACTGCTGCATCGTGCGCCGCGTTTTTCGGAAGCGTCTTTCGACGACGAAGAAACGCTGAAAGGCAAATGGCTGCTGAACAAATTTCTGCACGACTTGCTGACCCGTTTCAGCCGTTGCGGCGCGCAGCTGGTTCGATGCGACGATGCAGACCGAAACTTAATCAACAAGGAAAACGGGGAAAATTCCCGGAGGAGCTTCCGATGAAAGTGAAAATCAACCTTGACGGACTTGACCTCAACGTCAACGTCGAGAAAGAGGGCGGCGGCGACGTTTCCCTTCTGATGGTGCACGGAATACCGACCAACGCCAGGCTATGGCGGCACGTGCAGTCAATCTTCAAGGATAGGTACACCACCTACGCGATGGACATGATCGGTTACGGCCAGTCCGACATGCCGTTGGACGACTTCAAGCACACGTTGACCAATCAGGCTGAAGCGATCAGAGCCGTGATCGAGGCGCTGGATCTCAAGGGCAAGGTGATTCTGGTCGGGCACGACCACGGCGGCGGCGCGTCGCAGATCATGGCGTCGAAATACTGCGACCACCTGCACCGCCTGGTGCTAATCAATCCGGTGAGCTTCGATTATTGGCCGGTGCTTGAAGTCGAGGCTTTTCACGGCTTGGTCGGCGCGCCGGACGAGGTGCTGCAAGGTGCGATGCAACAGGCCGCGGCGGGTTTCGCCGGGCTGTTGAGAACCGGCAGCTTCGACAAGATCGCGTTCACCGACAAGAACGTCAAGGAGAACTACCTGCAATTCTGGGCGAGGGGGCCGGGATTGACCGGGTTCAAGTCGCTGGTCAAGATTTGCGCCGAACCGACCAACGAGGAGACGCTCTCGATAGATTATCAGGGCATCACCTGCCCGACGCTGATCTGCTGGGCTTTGCACGACGCATGGATGCCGAAAGAAGCGGCGGTTCGTATCAAGGAACAGGTCAAGGGACCCGTGAGGCTTGAGTTCATCGAGCGTGCGGGACACTACGTGCTCGAAGACCGCCCGGATGCGATTGCCGCCAATATCGACGATTTCATCACCGAATGGGCGGGAGTTCAGGTCTGAGCCGATGTCGGGTCTGACGCCCTCCATCCCTTTCTAATATCTAAGGCTTGCCGGGCAATCGCCCGGCGGCCTTGTTCACTCAGCCGAGCAATCCGGCGATTGCGTCGCGTTCCTCGCGCAGTTCCCGCTCGGTGGCCTTGATCTTGGCGCGCGCGAACTCGTCGAGCTCGAGGTCTGGGACGATGCGCCATTCGCCGTCCTTCGTCGTCACCGGGTAGGAGAACATGACGCCCGGTTCGACGCCGTAGTCGCCGGCGAAAACCCCCATGCTGGTCCAGTCGCCTTCGGGCGTGCCGAACGCCCAGGTGCGGACGTGGTCGATTACCGCCGAAGCCGCCGAAGCCGCCGATGACGCGCCCCGGGCTTCGATGACGCGGGCGCCGCGTTGCTGCACGGCCGGGATGAATTCCTCTTCAAACCAGCGCCTGCCGGTGAGCTCAAGCGCCGGCGAGCCGCCGACTTGGCAATGCGACAAGTCGGGGAATTGCGTCGAGGAATGGTTTCCCCAGACGGCCAGTTTGCTTACATCGGTGACCGGGCGGCGCAGGTGCTTCGCCAGCAAAGCCGCCGCGCGGTTGTGGTCGAGACGCAACATGCAACTGAATTGCGAAGGCGACAAGTCGGGGGCGTTGTGCAGCGCAATCAGCGCGTTGGTGTTGGCGGGATTGCCGACGACGGCGACGCGCACGCCGCGCGCCGCGGCCTCGTTCAACGCACGCCCCTGGACGCTGAAGATCTCGCCGTTGACGTGCAGCAGGTCTTTGCGTTCCATGTTCTTGCCGCGGGGGCGCGAGCCGACCAGCAACGCGTAATCGGCGTCCGCGAAGCCTGCGCAGGGGTCGTCGAAAGACGCGACGGCTTTTTGCAGCAGCGGAAAAGCGCAGTCCTCGATTTCCATCAGCAGGGCTTCGACGCTTTTGCGTGCGGCCTCGATTTCAAGCAAATGCAGGATGACGGGCTGGTCGGGTCCCAGCATGTCGCCTGCGGCGATGCGGAAGACCAGTGCGTATCCGATGGCGCCGCCGGCGCCTGTAACAGCGATTGTAACTGGAGGGTTCATTGAGATTGGCGAGCTTGTCGTCGCGAGCACATTATAGTCTCAATCTTTGGTCGTCGCCTCTTCATTCACGGGTCTGAGCGATGTAGTCTTGGGACTGCATCTCGATCAGGCGGCTTGCGGTTCTGCGAAACTCCTGAGCCAAACTCCCGCGGCGGTAAAGCCGGTCAGGCGCATCGGCGGCCGAGGCAATCAAGCAAACCCGCTGATCGTAGAACGTATCGATCATGTTGATGAACCGGCGGGCGACGTCGTCGCGCCCGTCGAACAAAGGGATGCGCGACACCAGCACGGTTTCATGGCAACGAGCGATCTCAAGATAATCGGCGGATGACCGGGGGCCGCCGCAAATCGCATCGAAGTCGAACCACGCGACCCCGCCGGCGCGCTGCTTGGCCGTGATTTCACGCTCGTTGACGCAAAGGCGGGCGCCCGTCTCGGCGGGGGCGGCGGCCATTCGGCGGAAACTC
>CAZKLI010000119.1:0-7716 GCA_964553575.1 uncultured Chromatiales bacterium | reverse complement strand
GACACATATATATAAGGTGTCGGCCGGGCGGGGCGAATGCCGCAAGGCCGGTGCGGCGCGGTATCCCCAAGCACCCCGGACACATATATATAAGGTGTCGGCCGGGCGGGGCGAATGCCGCAAGGCCGGCGTGGTGCGGTATCCCCAAGCCTCCCCGACACATATATATAAGGTACCCGCCGGGCGGGACGAATGCCGCAAGGCCAGTGCGGCGCGGCGTCCTCAAGCATCCCCGACACATATATATAAGGTCCCTGCCGGGTGGGGCGAACGCCGCAAGGCCGGCGTGGTGTGGTATCCCCAAGCCTCCCTGACACATATATATAAGCCCCCCGCCGGGCGGGTGCCGGGGATGATACCGGCAACGGCGCCGGGGATGTCAGCGAGACAGTAATGACCACCGTGGACCGCCGCGCTTACGCCGAGATGTACGGCCCGACCACCGGCGACCGGGTGCGCCTCGGCGACACCGAGCTGTTCATCGAGGTCGAGAAAGACCACTGCGTCTATGGCGACGAGGTCAAGTTCGGCGGCGGCAAGGTAATCCGAGACGGGATGGGGCAAAGCCCGCTCGAGTCGGCGCAGGTGGTTGATCTGGTCGTCACCAACGCCTTGATTCTCGACCACTGGGGCGTGGTCAAGGCCGACGTCGGCGTCAAGGACGGGCGTATCGCCGGGATCGGCAAGGCCGGCAACCCGAACGTGCAGCCGCAGACCGGAATCCTGATCGGCCCCGCGACCGAGGTCATCGCCGGCGAAGGCATGATCCTGACCGCGGGTGCGGTGGACGCGCATATCCACTTTATCTGCCCGCAGCAGATCGAGGAGGCGCTGATGTCGGGCGTCACCACGATGCTCGGCGGCGGCACCGGCCCCGCGACCGGCACCAACGCGACGACCTGCACGCCGGGGCCGTGGAATATCGCCCGCATGTTGCAGGCCGCCGAAGGGTTTGCGATGAACCTCGGGTTTCTGGGCAAGGGCAACAGCAGCCTGACCGCGGCGCTCGACGAACAAGTGTGCGCCGGCGCGATGGGACTCAAACTGCACGAAGATTGGGGCACGACGCCCGCGTGCATAGACGCCTGCCTGCGGGTCGCCGACGAGCACGACGTTCAAGTCGCGATTCACACCGACACGCTGAACGAGTCGGGCTTCGTCGAGGACACCCTGCGCGCGTTCAAGGGACGGACGATCCACACCTACCATACCGAAGGTGCCGGCGGCGGCCACGCGCCCGACATCATCCGCGCCTGCGGGCGTGACAACGTGCTGCCTTCGAGCACCAACCCGACCCGGCCCTACACCGTCAACACCGTTGACGAACACCTCGATATGCTGATGGTGTGCCACCATCTCGACCCGGGCATTCCCGAGGACGTTGCGTTCGCCGAGTCGAGAATCCGCCGCGAGACAATCGCCGCCGAAGATATACTCCACGACTTGGGCGCCTTTTCGATGATCGCCTCGGACTCCCAGGCGATGGGGCGCGTCGGCGAGGTCATCATCCGCACTTGGCAGACCGCGCATAAGATGAAAGTCCAGCGCGGTGCGCTGCCTGAAGACTCCGCGCGCCACGACAACTTCCGCGCGCGGCGCTACGTCGCCAAATACACGATCAACCCCGCGGTCACCCACGGCATCGCCCACGAAGTCGGTTCGGTCGAGGTCGGCAAACTCGCCGACCTGGTGCTGTGGAAGCCCGCGTTCTTCGGCGTCAAGCCAAGCCTGATCGTCAAAGGCGGCATGATTGTCGCCGCCCCGATGGGCGACCCCAACGCCTCGATACCCACGCCCCAGCCGGTGCACTACCGCACGATGTTCGCCGGCTTCGGCAAGGCAAGGCAGGCGACCTGCATGAGCTTCGTCTCCGCCGCCGCGCAAGAGGCGGGCGTGGCCGAGCGGCTCGGGTTGGAACGGATGGTGAGCGTCGTCAAGGGCTGCCGGAAACTGAGCAAGAAAGACATGGTGCACAACGACTACCTGCCGGAGATGGAAGTTGACCCGCAGACTTATGAAGTGCGTGCCGACGGAGAACTGCTGAGCTGCGAACCCGCGACCGAGCTGCCGCTCGCGCAACGTTATTTCCTGTTCTGAGCCGATGCTCGAGTTGACCCGCAAGATCAAGCCGTGTCCGACCGAGCTGAGTCTGACCTTGTGCTACGACCAGCGCAGCAAGAGCCGCCTGCGCGCGACCCTGGACCAAGGCGGCGAAGCCGGTGTTTTCCTGTCGCGCGGCAGCGTGCTGAACGACGGCGATTGCCTCGGCGACGAAAACGGGCGGGCGGTCAAGGTGATCGCCGCGGAGGAAGCGGTTTCGGAAGCGAGCTGCCTCGACGCCTTGCACTTTGCACGCGCCTGCTATCACTTGGGCAACCGCCACGTTGCGCTGCAGATCTTGCCCGGACGTTTGCGTTACCGCACGGACAAGGTGCTCGACGGGATGCTGCGTGAACTCGGGCTTGAAGTCGTCGCCAAACGGTTGCCCTTTGAACCCGAGGCCGGGGCGTACCACGGCGGCCACCGGCACGATTGAGGCGGTGTGATGGCGCATCGGTTTGAAGGGATGGCCGAGGATGAGCGCACCGGGGAAAGTCGTGCCGGGGAGGATTATGTTGCGGCGGATGAACCCGGCGCCGCGGCGGAAGACGAACTGAACGGCGCAACCGACGGGGGGCGCGGAAGCGAAATGCAAGACGCTTGCGACCCGAGACTCGCCGCGTTGCGCCTGCTGCACTTGACCAGCCCTGCGTTGCCGCTCGGCGGCTTCGCTTATTCGCAAGGGCTGGAATGGGCGGTCGAGCAAGGATGGGTCAAGGACGAGGGCGATTTGCAGGATTGGCTTTCCGGTTTGATGCACTACTCGATGACGCAACTCGACGTGCCGGTGTTCGCCCGTTGCTATCGGGCTTGGCCCGGCGACCTGATGCAACTCGCGCGGTGGGACCGCTTCCTGATTGCCGGACGCGAAACCGCCGAGCTGCGCCGGGAAGAAGTTGACCGAGGGCGGATGCTGATGCGCTGCCTTGAAGGCATGGATGACGTGCAAGCGGGCGGTGGCGACACCCGCTTTCGGAAAGACACGGCAAACCGGAAACGTCGAGGCATGGACGACGTGCAAGCCGACGACGACCTGGCCTATCGCCCGGTTTCGTTCGTCTGCGCATACAGCTTCGCCGCTTGGCGTTTCGGCATCACGCTCTGCGACGCCGCGCAAGGGTATCTTTGGAGCTGGCTCGAGAATCAGACCGCGGCGGCAATCAGGCTGATTCCGCTCGGGCAGACCGCGGGGCAGCGTGCGCTGTTTCGCCTTGCCGAAGAGATTCCCGCAGCGGTTGACGCCGGGCTGGGCTTGGAAGACGACGAGTTGGGCGCGTCGGCGCCGGCGCTTGCGATGGCCAGCGCCCTGCACGAGACCCAATACACGAGATTGTTTCGTTCCTGAACCGGAGGAAAAGCACGATGGAAAACGGAAAAGTACTGCGCGTCGGGGTCGGCGGGCCGGTCGGGTCGGGCAAGACCGCGCTGCTCGACGTGCTGTGCAAACGCATGCGCGACGAGTTTGAAGTCGCGGTCGTGACCAACGACATTTACACGCGCGAGGATCAGGAGTTCCTGATTCGCAGCCGCGCGCTCGAAGCCGAACGGATCAAGGGGGTCGAGACCGGCGGCTGCCCGCATACCGCAATCCGTGAAGACGCCTCGGCGAACCTCGCGACGGTCGAAGACCTGTGCCGGGAGTTCGAACGCCTCGACCTGGTGTTCATCGAAAGCGGCGGCGACAACCTGAGCGCGACTTTCAGCCCCGAACTCGCCGACCTGTCGCTCTACGTGATAGACGTCGCCGCGGGCGACAAGATTCCGCGCAAAGGCGGGCCCGGCATCACCCGCTCCGACCTGCTGATCATCAACAAGATTGACCTTGCGCCGCACGTCGGCGCGTCGCTCGACGTGATGAAGCGCGACGCCGAACGGATGCGCGGCGAGCGGCCTTTCGTCTTTACCAACATGAAGACCGAAGAAGGCGTGAACCGGATCAGGGAGTTCATCGTTCACCACGGGATGTTGAAGATGTAGGGGGCAGGGGGAGTGCGCCCGGCTGGGCGAAACGGCTTGGCCGGGGCTGTTTGCCGGCTGAAATCGCTTATCGGTTGAATGTCGCTGCTGGCCGGAATCGGCGCGCTGGCGCGCTTTCAGCAGGGTAACTTGGCATTTTCTCTGAGTTTTGACGAACAGAGAAAGGGTGTGTAAGTATCCGGGACAACGCGGGAAACCCGCCCCGGATAGGCAACGCGGGCAAACCAATCCAGAACAGGTGAGCAAAGTGGAAACAACCGACATTCCTGATGACCAAGCGAAAGCCGTGGGAGCAAGTCCATATCGCCGTCACGTCGGCGATGTTCGAGATGGCGGAGAAATGCCGCTTTGCTGATATGGCGACCACGGACGACACTGAGAAGATGGCGAGAAAAAGCGACACTAATAGGAAAGCGCCCGAGGACAAATGGAAAGCAGACAGGGAACGTCATTTTGTACTGATGATGATCATACTTGTTGCCGCCTCTATGTTTCTCGGCATGATCCTTGGATGTGAGGAGGAGGAGTGGCGTGCCAATTTATCGTCATTCTTCGAGCGGGACTCTGAACCGACTCGACCGGAAGGAACCGGTTCACCCGCCACTCGATAGCCGGCGTCTCGCCGGGCGGGCTCAGCCCGGTGGTCTTGTGAAATGACGTTACGTGCGGCCTGAACCTGCGCCGGTCATGGTGCACGGCGCAAGCGCGCCATGCAGGCGCTTGTGCAAGGCCCTCAACTCGACCGGAATCACCTGTTGCCCGGGATAATTCCCCCGATTTCGCGGTGCGCCCGGTCGGGCGAAATGGCTTGGCCGGGGCTGTTTCCCGGCTGAAATCGCTTATCGGCTGAATGCCGCCGTTCGTCCGAATTTGGGGCGCTGGCGCGCTTTCAGCAAGGTAATTTGGCGCCTCCTCTGAACTTTGACGAACAGGAGGCAGATATGCAAACATCGCAAACAACGCGGGAAACCCGCCCCGAACAAGCAATGCGGAAAAACCGCCCCGAACAGGTGAGCAAATTGGAAAAAGCCGGCATCCCTGAAGACCAAGCGAAAGCCGTGGTCGAGCTGGTGGGCGATCAAGTCCATATCGCCGTCACGTCGGCGATGTCCGAGATGGCGGAGAAATACCGCTTCGCTGACATGGCGACGAAAGACGATCTTGAGGAGATGGTCATGAAGTATCGCCTCAGCGAAGTGGCGACCAAGAGCGACCTTGAGAAGATGGCCATGGAGTATCGTCTCAGCGAGGTGGCGACCAAGAGCGACCTCGAGAACATGGTTTCCAAGTATCACCTCGACAAGGTGGCGACCACGGACGACCTTGAGAAGATGGCCATGGAGTATCGCCTCAACGAGATGGCAACCAAGAGTGATCTCGAGAAGATGACGGAAAAGATGGCAACTAAGGACGATCTCGAGAAGATGGTGGAAAAATATCACCTCGACAAGGTGGCAACTAAGGATGATCTCGAGAAGATGGCGGACAAGATGGCGGACAAGATGGTGACCAAGGATTACATGAAGGCAGAGATAAAGGCAGCGACAAAACCCTTGAGAGCAATGCTGAACTACCAGATGGCACTCATGCTGATTATCGCTTCTTGGTTCTCGGGGCCTTCCGTTATGTCTTTTATTAAGTCTCTTTTTACGTGAGGCGGGGTGGCCGTGCCGATTCATCGGTATTCTTCGAGCGGCACATAGACCACCCCGCCGTCTTTCTGAACTGACTCAAACAGAAAGAGCCGGTTCACCCGCCACTCGATAGCTGGCGTCTCGCCGGGGGCGCTTAACTCGGCAGCCTTGCGAAACAACGTTACGTGCGGCCTGAACTCGCGCCGGTCATGGTGCACGGCGCAAGTGCGCGATGCAGGCGCTTGTGCAAGGTTCTCAACTCGACGGGAATCACCGGTTGCCCGGGATAATTCCCGATTTACGCGGTGCGTACATCCGGGTGAGATGCCTCAATCGAGGCTGTTTTCCGGCTGAAATCGCTTGTCCGCTAAAACCGCTGTTTGCCGGAATCGGCGTGCTAGCGCGCTTTCAGCAGGGTGCTCGGCATTTCCTCTGAGTTTTGACGAACAGAGAAAGGGCGTGTAAACATCCGGGACAACGCGGGAAACCCGCCCCGAACAGGCAACGCGGGAAAACATCAAAAAGAGGTGAGCAAAATGGAAACAACCGACATTTCTGAAGACCAAACGGAAACCGTGGTCGAGCCAGCAGGCGAGCAAGTTCATATCGCTGTCACATCTGCGATGTCCGAGATGACGGAGAAATACCGTTTCGATGATATGGCGGTGAAAGACGATCTTGAGGAAATCGTGGTGAAATATCATCTCAGCGAGGTGGCGACCAAGAGCGACCTTGAGAATATGGCCATGGAGTATCGCCTTGGCGAGGTGGCGACCAAGAGCAACCTTGAGAATATGGCCATGAAGTATCGCCTTGACGAGGTGGCGACCAAGAGCAACCTTGAGAATATGGCCATGGAGTATCGCCTTGACGAGATGGCGACCAAGAGCAACCTTGAGAATATGGCCATGAAGTATCGCCTCGACAAGGTGGCGATCAAAGGCGACCTTGAGAATATGGTCACCAGGTATCGTCTCGACGAGGTAGCGACCAAGGGCAACCTTGAGAATATGGCCATGGAGTATCGCCTCGACAAGGTGGCGACCAAGGACGATCTTGAGAAGATGGAAGCTAGAATGGTGACCAGGTATCGTCTCAACAAGGTGGCGACCGAGAGCGATATCAAGGATGTGGCGAGAAAGTATGAGGTGAAGTCAAAGATAGCGATGGCGATAGCACCCTTGAAAATGATGCTGGACTTTCAGCTCGGGCTGTGGGTCGTGGCTTTTGTTTCTCTCCTAACTTTCCTCGTCCTTCGTTAGATGTAAATCGGCGAGGGTTGTGCCGATTCACCGATATTCTTCGAGCGGCACATAGACCACCCCGCCGTCTTTCTGAACCGACTCGACCAGAAAGAACCGGTTCACCCGCCATTCGATAGCCGGCGTCTCGCCGGGGGCACTCAATCCGGCGGCCTTGCGGAACAACGTCACGTGCGGCCTGAACTCGCGCCGGTCGTGGTAGCCGCACGGCGCAAGCGCACGATGCAAGCGCTTGTGCAGGGCTCTCAACTCGACCGGAATCACCGACGGCACAAGCCAGTACATTGAGCGTTTGCCGAAATGCCTGAACCGGTCGAGCGTGACGTTGAACGTCGGAACCTCGACCGCACCCGCCGCCTGCGCGAAACATTCGCGTTCATCCGCCGCGGTTTCCCCCAGAAACGCCAGCGTCAGGTGGAAGTTGTCGGGCGCGGTCGCCCGTGCCGTACCCGCGTCGAAACGCGCCTGCACTTCGGCGATGCGTTCACGCACCGCGTCGCTCGGATACACCGCAAAGAACAAACGCGCCCGCGTCGCACTGGTCGCGCGTCGTATCGTGGTTCTCGTCATAACGTCTGTCCGGCGTGAACGTTCATGAAGCGTCGCCGCTGTATAATACCGCCCGCCGTCGCTCGGACGGCGGCATTTCTGCATGGGGCGGTAGCTCAGTTGGGAGAGCGTCGCGTTCGCATCGCGAAGGTCGGGAGTTCAAGTCTCCTCCGCTCCACCAGTCGCTGAGGCGG
>CAZKLI010000118.1:0-3644 GCA_964553575.1 uncultured Chromatiales bacterium | reverse complement strand
AACAGGCTGTCTTGTCCGGCGAGGCGGTCGCGGGCGCGGGCTTCGGCGCGGTTATAAACGGCGTCGAGGCTTTGGCGCATCTCAGCGCGCGTTTGCCCGAGCGCGTCGAGCGCACCTGCGTAAAGCAGCGGCTCGATCAGGTTTTTCCTGACTTTGCGGGGAATACAGCGCAGGCAGAAATCCATCAGCGACTGATACGACCCGTTCTCGCCGCGCTCCTCCAAGATCACCTGCGCGACGCCTTTACCGACGGTGCGAATCGCGCTCAGTCCGTAGAGGATGGTCTTGTCGTCAAGTACCGTAAAGCCGCTTTGCGAAAGGTTGACGTCGGGCGGCTTGACTTCCAGTCCCATCGCGCGGCATTCATAGATGAGTTCGACCAGCTTGTCGGTGTTGCCCATGTCAACGGTCAGAGCCGCGGCCATGAACGCCGCCGGGTAATGATGTTTGAACCACGCGGTGTGGTAGGCGACCAACGCGTAAGCCGCTGAATGGGATTTGTTGAACCCGTAGCCCGCAAACTTCTCGATCAAGTCGAAGATGTGAACCGCGACCCGGTGTTCGACGCCGCGCTCGACCGCGCCGGCAATGAAGTCGTTTTTCTGCTTGGCCATCTCCTCGGGCAGTTTCTTGCCCATCGCCCGGCGCAGGATGTCGGCACCGCCGAGGGTGTAACCCGACAGTTCGCGCGCAATCTGCATCACCTGCTCCTGGTAGAGGATCACACCGTGGGTCGGGCGCAGTATCGGTTCGAGGCTCGGATGGGGGTACTCGACGGCCGCACCGTGCTTGCACTTGATGTAGTGCTCAACCATGCCCGACTGCAAAGGCCCCGGACGGTAGAGCGCGAGCAAGGCGATGATTTCCTCAAACCGGTCGGGCTTGAGGTTTCTGATCAAACTGCGCATGCCTTCGGACTCGAGCTGAAACAACGCCGTGGTCGAGCCGGTCTGCAGGAAACGATAAACCTCGGCGTCGTCGAGCGGAATATCCTCGAACGCGATTTCCTTGCCCGCGTACTCCTTGATGATCTCGACGACGCGCTGCAGCAGGGTCAAGGTCTTGAGGCCGAGAAAGTCGAACTTGACGAGTCCGACCGATTCAAGGTCTTTCATGTCGAAGTGGGTGACGACGGTCGGCTCCTTGTGCTTGCGGTACAAGGCGGTGTATTCGGTCAGCGCCTTCGGCGCGATGATCACCCCGCCGGCGTGGGTGCCGGGGTCGCGCACCAGACCTTCGAGACGCCGCCCGATGTCGATGATCTCCTTGGCTTGCTCGTCGGTCTGGCACAACAGCTTGAGTTCGGGTGATTTCCTCAGCGCCGCGTCGAGCGTGATGTTGAGCTCGTTGGGTATCATCTTGGCAAGCTGGTCAACGTAGCCGTACGGATGGCCGAGCACGCGCCCGACGTCACGCACCACCAGGCGCGCGGCGAGCCGGCCGAACGTGATGATCTGGCAGACCTTGTCGCGCCCGTAACGTTCGGCGACGTACTCGATCACCCGGTCCCGGTTCTCCATGCAGAAATCGATGTCCAGGTCGGGCGGGGATATCCGCTCGGGGTTCAGGAAACGCTCGAACAGCAAGCCGTACTTGATCGGGTCGAGCTCGGTGACGCCGAGCGCGTAAGCCGCGAGCGAGCCCGCGCCCGAGCCGCGCCCGGGGCCGACCGGTATGCCCTGCTCTTTCGCCCAGCGCACGAAATCAGCGACAATCAGGAAGTAGCCGGCGTATTTCATATCCAGGATGGTCTTGAGCTCGAGCTCGAGCCTTTGCTTATAGACTTCGCCGTTTGCGAACGCTTCGGCGCCGATGCGCCGTTTCAACCCCTCGGTCGCTTGTTCGGTCAGGTACTGCTGCTCGCCGACGCCCGGCGGCAGTTCAAAATCCGGCAGCAACACGCCGCCTTGATCGAGAGACACGGTGCAACGTTTGGCGATTTCGGCGGCGTTCTCGAGTGCTTCGGGCGCTTGGGCGAACAATTCGCTCATCTCTGCGCCGCTTTTGAAATACTGCCGGCGGCTGTGGCGGCGGTGCCGCCCGGCGTCTTTCAGCGTATAACCGCCTTGGGCGATGCACACCCGCACTTCGTGCGCGTCGAAATCCTCTTCCTCCAGAAAGCAGACGTCGTTGGTCGCAACCAGCGGAATCCGCTCGCGCGCCGCGAGCGACAGCGTGCGTTGAAAATGAACGTCCTCGCCTTTGCGTCCGGTCAGAAAAACCTCAAGATAGTAGCGGTCGGGAAAGACGTCGCGCCAGAATTGCAAGGCCTTGACGGCTTTGGCTTCGTTGCCTTCGAGCAAACACCGTCCGACGTCCCCGCGCACGCCGCCCGAGAGGATGATCAATCCGTCGCCGTGCTCCTTGATCCATTCGCGCCGCGCCACGGGTCCTTCATAGGTCTGCCCCTCGATGTAGGAGCGTGTCACCAGCCGCGTCAAATTCCGGTACCCTTCGTTGTCACGGCACAAAGCGACGACCGAGCAGCAGCTTTCCTCTCCTCTTTTCGCCCCCGACGTCTCGGGAACGCCGCGGCTCTCGTCGATCAGCAACTGCAATTCACAGCCGATAATCGGCTTGACTCCGTTCGCAACCGCGGCGTTGTAAAACTTCAGCGCGCCGAACAGGTTGCCGACGTCGGTCAGCGCGACCGCCGGCATACCGGCGCCCGCGGCGCCGCGCGCCAAACCGTCAACCTTGAGCAGGCCGTCGGACAGCGAATACTCGGAGTGGACGTGCAGATGAACGAAGCTCACGGCGCCGCTTCCCCGCCCCGCGCCGGACTCAGCGCTTCTCCCCGGCCTTCGTTCCGCAACCCGGCGGCGAGACGTTCCCTGACCGGGCGGTAAGACCTGCGGTGCACGCGGCAGACGCCGTGACGTTCGAGGTTGCGAAGGTGCTCTTTGGTTGGATAACCCTTGTGCGAAGCAAAGTTATAGACCGGATAACGCCGGTGCAACCGCAGCATCTCTTCGTCCCTTTCAACCTTGGCGACGATCGAAGCCGCGCTGACGACTTCGACGCGGTCGTCACCGCCGACGATCGCGCAACAAGGCAAACCGACGTCGGGCACGCGGTTGCCGTCGACCAGCACCAGCGCCGGCGTCACAGAAAGCGCTTTCACGGCTCTCGCCATCGCCAGCAAGCTCGCGTTGAGTATGTTCAGTTCGTCTATCTCCCGCACATCGGCGCGTCCCACGGCCCAGGCCACGGCTTCGCTTCTGGCCTCACGGCACAGGTGCTCGCGCGTCCCGGCGTCGAGCCGCTTGGAATCGCGGTAACGGCGCTCAAGGCGCGGCGTCGGCAGAATCACCGCGGCGGCGACGACCGGCCCGGCGAGCGGCCCGCGGCCGGCTTCGTCAACGCCGGCGACCAATCCGCCTCCGAAATCGGGCAAAGCCTCGCCCCTGGCGACAAAACCGCCGGCGGTCATGCAACGCCGCACGCCGAAGCAGGCGTGCTTTCCGGCTCGCCGCGGTAAAGCTCAAGCATTTCTTCAGAGGTTCCTTCTCGGGCGCACCACGCTGCTCTGCTACTATACCCGCCGGGATGCACACCGGACGGCATGCACGTTTCAAGCGTCCTGAAAGAGTCGAGCCAAGCAACGAAACGGATCCGGCGCTTTCCACGCACCAGTGTGCAGC
>CAZKLI010000117.1:0-3383 GCA_964553575.1 uncultured Chromatiales bacterium | reverse complement strand
GGTCGGCGTGAACACGGACGCCGCGCGGCGACGCTCGGACGAATCCTCAACCTCGACGCCGAGCCGGTCGAGCAAGATCTCAAACCGGTGGCGCAGAATCTCGTTCTCGTTCCTGACCGCGCTGAGCTCGGCGCGCAGCTTGCGCACTTCGCCGAGCAGCTCGGAAATCAGGCGGTCTTCCTCTTCCTGGGCCGGAACCGGCGCAACAAGCAAGGCCGCGAGCAAGGCCGAACCGGTCAAGCAGCCGGTTGCGCGCCGAAGCGTCACCATGTGAACGGAGACCACGCGGCGCCGCGCACGTTCGCCGCCGGCAAGGAAATCAACCTGCCGAAAACGCCATCGGTGGTCATCAAGCCGAAAGCGCTTTTCCCGTCTTGGTCGGTGATGTAGCCGAGCAGTTGCCCGTTGGCGGTAAAGCGCGCCCCCTCGACGCCGGGGTTGGACACCAACTCGACCTCGGCACCGTCCTTCTTCGTGAAATCCTTGACGACGATGACGAAACCGCGGGCGCGCCGGCTCAGAAAAGCAATCTGGTCACCGCGCGGCGACACGTTGGCGTCGGAATTGTAATCACCGCGAAAAGTAACGCGCCGGGGTGCGGCGCCTTCGGCGTCAACGCGGTACAGCTGCGGGCTGCCGCTGCGATCCGAGGTGAAAATCAAGGTGCCGTCGGGCGCCCAGACCGGCTCGGTGTCGATGAAGACGTTGTCGGTCACTCGCAGGATGCGTTTCGTCTCAATCTCGATGACGTAAATATCCGGGTTTCCTCCCGCCGAGCTGACGTAGGCGAGGCGTTTGCCGTCGTCCGACCAGCTGGGCAGACTGGCGGGGCCGGTGTGCTCGCCCAAGGTCTCGCGCTCTTTGGTCGCCAGCGTCTGCAACACGATTTCCGGCTGGCCGCTTTCGTAAGACACGTAAGCGAGGGTCTTGAGATCAGGCGACCACGCCGGCGACATCAGCTGATGCGGCGAGCTGTAAATCGCATGAGCGTTGCGCCCGTCGGCGTCGCTGACGTACAGCGTGTTCTTGTGCTTGCGCCAAGTATAGTGCTCGGCGGCGATGAACGCGATCAACGTGCTGAAAATGCCGGGGATGCCGGTCAATTCTTCATAGACCACGTCGCTGACCTGGTGTGCGACGCGGTCGGCCGCCCCGCCTCCGGCGATGATGAACTCCTTGATGCGTTTCCGCTGCAACGCGTCGTGCAATTCAACGCGCACCTTGCCGTCGGGCTCGACCTCGCCGACGACGAACTTCTCGACGCCGTAAGACCGCCACGCATTGTAGTCAACCTGCCCGCCGACGGGAGGCGACGCACCGATTCCGGTATCAATAATGGAAAACAACCCGCTGTAGGCGAGATCGTCGGAGACGACTTGGTGGTAACTGCGCTCGATGCCTTCGGGTTCGCCGCGAAACGGCGCCACCGAAATCGGCACGCCGCCTTCAACTCCCCGGGTCACTTCGACCCGCAGCTGGGCGTCGCCGACGTGCGGGAAAAACAACGCGCCCGCAAGCAGCAAACCGCGTGGCAAGCCGAACGGCGACCGGCGCAAACGCCCGCCCTCAGCTGCCGTCATAGTCTTTCCTGAAAGTAATCTCGACTTCATGGTCAAACACGTCCCACGACGGCGGGGACGGCAAGGGATTCGCTTTCCACACCGCGTCCTCGACCGAGCGCATGTAAAGGCGATCGCCGGCGCAACTGACAACCTGCACTTTCTTGATGTTACCATTGCGGTCTTGGCGCAGCTTCACGACGCAGTCGCCGCCCTTGACGCTTGCGGGCGGACGCTTCCAATGACGTTCGATGCTGCTGCGGATACCCTGGATATACTCCCGGGTCCACGCCGAAATCTTCGCCCGGCGGATGCGTTCCTGCTCCTCGGCTTCGGCTTTGCGCCGCGCTTCCTCGGCGAGACGCCGCTTCTCTTCCTCGACCGCGCGTTGCGCCTCCTGCTTGAGACGCGCCTGCTCCTCCTTGAGCTTGCGTTCGGCCTCCTGCTCGAGACGCGCCTGCTCCTCCTTGAGCTTGCGCTCGGCTTCCTGCTCGAGGCGCGCCTGCTCTTCCTTGAGCTTGCGTTCGGCCTCCTGCTTGAGACGCGCCTGCTCTTCCTTGACCTTGCGCTCGGCCTCCTGCTTGAGCCGCTGCTCCTCTTCCTTGACCCTGCGCTCGGCCTCCTGCTTGAGACGCGCCTGCTCTTCTTCGGTCTTGCGTTGCGTTTCCTGCGTGAGACGTTGCTCCTCTTCCTGGATCTTGCGTTCGGCCTCCTGCTTGAGACGTTGCTCCTCTTCCTTGACCTTGCGTTCGGCCTCGGTTTGCTCGCGCTCAAGCTGCTCCTTCTCTTCCTCGGCCTTCAGGCGCGCCTGCTCAAGACGTGCCTGCTCCTCCTCGGCTTTCAAGCGCGCCTGCTCGAGCTGTTTCTTCTCTTCCTCGGTCTTCAGACGCGCCTGCTCAAGGCGCTTCTGCTCCTCCTCGGCCTTGCGTCTCGCCTCTTCCTGCGCGCGCAGACGGGCCTCGGCCTGCTCGCGCTGCTTGCGTTCCCTGTCGCGCTTGCGCTGCAACAGCCGCTCGACTTCCTGCGGACTCACCGCCGTCGCTTCGACCATCGGCGGCCGTTGCTTGGAAGCGGGTTGCGGCGACGGCGGCAGAGACGGGACGATGCTGAACGCAGCCAGACCGATCAAAGCAACGTGAATCAGGACCGAAACGATAAGCGACTGAGCCTGCCGCCGACGATTGCGTTCCTTCATCGCGGCGCCGCGTTCTCCGGCGGTTCGGTAATCAGCCCGATGCTTTCGGCGCCGGCGGTCTGCAGCATCACCATCGCGGAGACGACGTTGCCGTACGACGCACCCCGGTCGCCGCGCACGTAAGCGGCGCCTTCCTGATCGGGCAGCAGCACGTAAAGCTCACGCAAAAGAACGTCCGGCGCCACCGGCTGGTTGGCAAACTCTCCCTTGTTCAGCATGATCTGCCCGCCGCGATTGACGGTGACGACCAAAGGGTCCGGCGCCTCGACGTCTTCAAGCGGTCGCGCCTGCGCCTGCGGCAAATCTATCTTGACGCCTTGCTGAATCAGCGGCACCGTCACCATGAAAATCACCAGCAGCACCAACATCACGTCTATGTAAGGCACGATGTTGATCTCGGCCATGAGCTTGCGATTGCGACGCGAATCCGCCACGCCGGCCTCACTCCGCGGCGGTCGCACGGTGCGACGACGCCTGTTTGCTGAGGATGGTCGTGAACTCTTCCAAGAAGTTGTCGTAGCGGGAAATCAGCCGTTCGACGCGGTCGCGGAAACGGTTGTAGGCGATGACCGCGGGAATCGCCGCGAACAACCCCATCGCGGTCGCAATCAAGGCTTCGGCGATGCCGG
>CAZKLI010000116.1:0-3839 GCA_964553575.1 uncultured Chromatiales bacterium | reverse complement strand
CACGGGCGACGATTTAGGGCGGTGGGTGGACTCCTTGCAGGATTCACGGGTCAGGTATATCGGCTTGAAAGGTGAGGAGAGAAAGTTGTTGGGCGAGTTGCGCAACATCACGGCCGAACGTGCACGGGGCGAATACATTGCTCTTTGGGACGATGATGATTTATCACATCCCGACCGCTTGAAGTTGCAGATGCAGCTGATGACGGCCGTGGGTTCGGACGGCGCTTTTCTTACTTCAGAGACGTTGTGGTGGCCCGCCCGCAGGTGGTTGGTCGGGATGAGGCGACGGGGCGGCGGCTTTTGGGAAAACACGATGGTTTTCAGGAAAGACAAAATGGAGGAGTGGCCTAACGTCGAAAGGCACGTTGACGGGGAATTTTGCAAAAAAGCCCTCCCGAAGGTGGACGTTGTTCTTTGTGACATACCAGAGCTGTATTTGCGTTTGTTTCACGGCAAGAACCTTTGGGACGAAGGTTATTTTGAAAATCTGTTGCGCAACTGTTCCGGATCTCGACGCACGGGACGGAAGTACGACCGCGAATTGGGCAAGTTCAGCAAAGCGTTCGGATTTGAACTCGGTAGTGCCGGCAAGTATTCCGAGTCGGCCCGGTGAGGTTCTGCGAGCACCGTGAAAGAGCCGGATTGCAAACTGCTTGTATTAGCCCGGATGAACTTCGGTTCACGGGTAACATTTTAAGGGATGCACTCTCATGTACGGGATTTTGAAAAAGCTTGATTACGAACGTCACCCCGCGATTCGCCGAACTCACTTTTAATTTGCGGTCAGCCGGCGCGTTCGAGGCTTTTGCCGAAACGACTTATCTGCTGGCGAATTGACGTACCGCTTCAATTAAGATCGAGACGTTTTCCGGCGGCACGTCGGGCGTAATACCGTGCCCGAGGTTGAACACGTGCCCCGGGCCGTCTCCGAAATCGTTCAGGATTCTGCGGGCCTCTTTCCGAATTACCTCGGCGGAACCGCGCAACACCGCGGGGTCCAGGTTGCCTTGCAACGCCACCCGGTCGCCGACGCGCCGGCGTGCCTCACCGATGTTGACCGCCTGGTCCACCCCCAATGCGTCGCAGCCGCTTTCGGCCATGTCTTCAAGCCATCGGCCTTTGCTCTTGGTGAAAAGGATGCGCGGCACCGTACTCCCGTGGTGCGCGCGTTTGATCTTTCCGATTGCTTTTTTGGTCGGCCCCAAAGAAAACACGGGATATTCCTCGTCGGACAGTATTCCACCCCAAGTGTCGAATATCATCACGCACTGGACGCCCGCCTCGATTTGCGCGTTCAGATGCGCCGCGACCGCGGTGCTTAGTTTTTCCAACAGCACGCCGAGCAAGCGCGGCTGTTCGCGCAGCATCGTCTTGATTGCGGTGAAATCACGGCTTGCCGCGCCTTCGACCATATAGACGGCGAGCGTCCACGGGCTGCCGGTGAAGCCGATCAACGGTGCTTTGCCGTCGAGCGCGCGGCGCACCAAGCGAATCGCCTCGAGAACGTAGGCAAGGTCGTCTTCCGGCTCGGGTTGGCGCAGGGCAAGCACCGCTTTCTCGTCGCGCACCGGCGTCTTGAATCTGGGCCCGCGGTTTTCGATGAACTCCAAATCGAGCCCCATCGCTTCGGGGATCGTCAGGATGTCCGAGAAGATAATCGCTGCGTCCAGATCGAAACGTTCGAGCGGTTGCAACGTCACCCGGCACGCGAGCTCGGGGGTTTTGCACAGCGTCAGGAAGTCTTTCGCCTGCGCGCGCACTTTGCGGTACTCGGGCAGGTAACGGCCGGCTTGGCGCATGATCCAAATCGGCGTCGTATCAACCGGCCGGCGCAACAAGGCTCGAATCAAGCGGTCTTTCTGCGGCGTTGTCATGACGGGCGTCTATAAGCCCAGATAATCGAGGATGCCTTCCGCGGCTTGCCTGCCTTCAAACACGGCGGTCACGACCAGGTCGGCGCCTCTGACCATGTCGCCTCCGGCGAACACCCGGGGGTTGGTGGTTTGGAATTTGCAAAGCGGCCCGGTTGCATCGGCGTTTGCGACGACGCGACCGTCGTCGTGGGTTCCGATCTTGAAATCGGCGAACCACGGTGCGGGGCTCGCCCTGAAACCGAAAGCAATGATTACGCGGTCGGCGGCCATCACTTCTTCGGTGCCGGCGACCGGTTCGGCGCGTTTGCGCCCCCGGCTGTCCGGTGCACCGAGTTCCGTTCTGACCAGCTTGACGCCCTCGACCTTGCCGTCACCGATGATTTCGACGGGTTGGCGGTTGAATACGAAAGTGACGCTTTCCTCTTTTGCGTTTTCCACCTCGCGTCTCGACCCCGGCATGTTCTCTTCGTCGCGGCGGTACACGCAGTTGACCGAGGCCGCTTTCTGGCGCACCGCCGTACGGTTGCAGTCCATCGCGGTGTCGCCGCCGCCGAGAACGACGACGCGCTGCCCTTTCATGTCGATGAATTCGGACGGGTCGCTCGTGTAGTTCATTTCACGATAGACGCTTGACAGCAAGTACGGCAACGCTTCGTGGACGCCCTCCAGGGCTTCTCCGGGGAAGCCGCCCCGCATCGCGGTGTACGTGCCCATGCCGAGGAACACGGCGTCGTACTCGTCGAGCAGCCGCTTGAACGGAAGGTCTTTTCCGACTTCGACTTGCAGGCGGAATTCAACGCCCATGCTTTCCATGATTTCACGTCTTCTCAAGACCACTTTCTTTTCAAGTTTGAAAGGCGGAATCCCGAAAGTCAGCAACCCGCCTATTTCCGGGTAGCGGTCGAACACCACGGCTTTGACGCCGTTTCTGGTCAGCACGTCGGCGCAAGCGATGCCGGCCGGGCCGGCGCCGACGACGGCGACCCGTTTGCCGGTTTGTTTTACGTGTGAGAGGTCGGGACGCCAGCCGGCCTTGAACGCTTCGTCCGTGATGTATTTCTCGACCGCTCCGATGGTGACCGCCCCGAAGCCGTCGTTTAAGGTGCACGCGCCTTCGCAAAGGCGGTCTTGAGGGCAGATGCGTCCGCAGATTTCAGGCAGCGAGTTGGTTTCGTGGCACATTTCGACCGCCTGAAGCAGCTTGCCTTCCTGAACCAGTTTCAGCCAATCGGGAATGTAGTTATGGACGGGGCACTTCCATTCGCAGTAGGGGTTTCCGCAGCCGAGGCAACGTGCCGACTGTTGCGCGGCTTGTTCCGGGTCGAACTGTCCGTATATTTCTCGATAGTCGTGCAGACGGACGTGGGTCGGCGTGATTTTCGGGTCCTGCCGCGGCAATTTCAGGAAGTGCAGTGGATCCGGCATCGTTCTACAAGGCTCTTAGTAAAGCTAAAATCCCATCATACACAAGGCTTGCCGTTGCGTCAGTTTTTACGCCGTCTCTCTGCACGCCGCGGGCGGAACGGGTGCAAAGCGCATGACTTCGGCGGGAAGCGCCTTGAGCGGCTGGTTGTCGGGGGAGGCGGTGAGAGGATTTTAGCGCCGGCGGTTGTTCCGGTACGGCATCGTGCCGCTCATTCTGCGCCTGCGCTGGCGCTTGACGGCGGCGGCGGCCTTGCGTTTGCGCACCGTGGTCGGCTTTTCGTAGTATTCGCGTTTTCTGACTTCCGTGAGGACGCCGGCTTTTTCGCACGACCTGCGGAAGCGCCTGAGCGCTACGTCAAAAGGCTCGTTTTCTTTTACTTTTACTCCGGGCATTGCTTTTCCGGCGTGAAGCCGTTCTCCTTCAGGGGTGCGGATTATACCGGCGCGGACTTCGGATGCAACACGTACCGTGCCGCTTGCCCGTGTTCCCGGGGGCGGTTGCGGGGTGCTGAAAGGCGGCGGGGTCGTCGCCTCAGGGAT
>CAZKLI010000115.1:0-3870 GCA_964553575.1 uncultured Chromatiales bacterium | reverse complement strand
CTCAACGAGGTCATCGACGCGACGCTCGCGTTGATAGACGACCCCGAGGTCACGATAGACGAGTTGATCGAACGCATGCCGGGGCCGGATTTTCCGACCGCGGGTTTCATCTGCGGCAGGCAGGGCATCAGGCAGGCCTATCAGACCGGGCGCGGCAGCGTCGTGATGCGTGCGCGTTGCGTCATAGAAAAGGACGAGAAAAGCGGGCGCGAGCGGGTCGTGGTCAACGAGCTGCCGTATATGGTCAACAAGGCGGCGCTGCTCGAGAAAATCGCCGAACTGGTCAAGGAAAAGCGCATCGAAGGCATCTCCGAGCTGCGCGACGAGTCCGACAAGGACGGTATGCGCGTCGCGATAGACCTCAAGCGCGGCGAAGTCGGTGAAGTGGTGCTGAACAACCTGTACCAGTACACGAAATTGCAGAGCGTGTTCGGCGTCAACATGGTCGCGTTGTCGCGCGGGCGTCCGATTCTCGCGGATCTCAAGCAGGTGCTCGAAGCTTTCCTCCGCCACCGCCGCGACGTGGTTACGCGCCGTTCGGTGTTTGAGTTGCGCAAGGCGCGCGAGAAAGCGCACGTGCTCGAGGGCCAGGCAGTGGCGCTGAAGAGCGTTGACGAAGTGATTGCCCTGATCAAGGCGTCGCGCACCCCGGCCGACGCCAAGCAGGCGCTGATGGCGAAACCCTGGCCGCCGGGCGAAGTAATCGGGATGCTGCAACGCGCCGAAAAGTTGAACGTGGACAAGACCAACGGTGCGGGCAAGCACGTCACACGCCCCGACGATCTCGCGCCGGAATTCGGGTTGTTCGAGAAGGGCTACCTCTTGTCGCCGGCGCAAGCGCAGGCGATTCTTGATTTGCGGCTCAACCGCCTGACCGCGCTCGAGCAGGACAAGATCATCACCGACTACCAGGAACTGATTGGGCAGATCACCGAATTGCTTGAAATCCTGTCGAATCCCGACCGCTTAATCGGGGTGGTTCGCGAAGAGCTGCTCGAGATTCAGAAGCGTTACGGCGACGAGCGGCGCACCGAGATTCTCGAAGCCGAAGGCGATTTGGAAATGGAAGACCTGATTCCCGAGGAAGACGTGGTGGTGACTCTCTCGCACGCGGGCTATGCGAAGTACCAGCCGATCGACACCTACCGTGCACAGCGGCGCGGCGGCAAAGGCAAGGCCGCGGCGCCGGTCAAGGAGGAGGATTTCGTCGACAAGCTGTTTATAGCGAGCACCCACGACACCTTGCTGTGCTTCTCGACCCGCGGCAAGGTCTATTGGCTCAAGGTCTATCGCCTGCCCGAAGCGAGCCGCACGGCGCGGGGCAAGCCGATCGTCAACATGCTGCCGCTCGAGGAAAGCGAGCGCATCTCGTCGGTGCTGCCGGTCAAGAACTACGACAAGGATCATTACGTCATCATGGCGACCGCCAAAGGCGTGGTCAAGAAGACCGACCTGACGAATTTCTCGCGCCCGAGAAGCAGCGGCATCATCGCGGTGCGCCTGAAACCGGACGATGAACTGATCGGCACCGAAATCATCGGCGCCGGCCATCACGTGATGCTGTTCAACGACGGCGGCAAGGCGGTGCGTTTCAACGAAAGCGACTTGCGCGCACTGGGGCGCGTCGCCGCGGGCGTGCGCGGCATCCGTCTGCGCGGCAAGGAACGGGTCATCTCGTTGCTCGCGATCGCCCCGGACGCCGAAGCGCGCGGCTGTTGCGTGCTGACCGCGACCGAGAACGGCTACGGCAAGCGCACCGAGCTCAAGCAGTATCCGGTGCGAAAACGCGGCGGTCTCGGCGTCGTGTCGATACGCACAAGCGAGCGCAACGGGCGGGTCACGGGCGCGATACTGGTCGAGGACGACGACGAGGTGATGCTGATCACCACCGGCGGCACCCTGGTCAGGACGCGCGTCGGCGACGTGTCGGTTGTCGGGCGCAACACGCAAGGGGTCAGACTGATCCGCCTGTCCAAGGGGCAGCGCTTGGTCGAGGTCGAGCCGATCACCGACGTCAACGGGTCTGAGGAGCAGGAACCCGCGGGCGAAGACGCCGTGTGAGGAACCGCCCGCCGGCCTCGATTCCGGCCTGAACTCCGACCTGGACTTTTGTACAACTTCGCACCCGGCCCGGCGACGCTTCCCGAAGCGGTGCACCGACGCATCCGCGACGACCTCAACGCCCGAATCGACCGTCCGCCGCTGCTCGAGATCGGTCACCGCGGCGGCGAGTTTTCCCTGATTGCCGAACGCGCCGAGCAGAGCTTGAGGCGGCTGCTCGCCGTGCCGTCCGACTACAAAGTGCTGTTCCTGCCGGGCGGTGCAAGCGCGCAATACGCGATGGCGCCGCTGAACCTTGCGCGCGGCGACCGCCCGTTCGACTATTTCGACACCGGCCATTGGTCGCGGCGTGCAATCACCGAGGCGCGGCGCTACGGGCGGGTCCACGTCGTTGCGAGTCTCGACGAACAAGGTGAGCTGCCGCCGCCGGAGAGGTGGCCGGAGAGGTGGCCGGAGAGATGGAATTTCTCGCAAGACGCCGCGTATTGTCACTTCGTTGACAACGAGACCCTCACCGGGTTTGAGTTGCCGCCCGATTGCGTTGACTGCGCGGCGCCCGTGGTCAGCGACATGACCTCGAACTTCCTCACCCGCCCCTTCGAGGTCGAACGTTTCGGCGTGGTCTATGCGGGAGCGCAGAAAAACGCGGGTATCGCCGGCGTCACCCTGGTCATCGTGCGCGACGACTTGCTTGACTCACGCCACCCGCTTACGCCGACTTTGTACAGCTACGCGGCGCACGCACAAGCCGGTTCGCGCTACAATACGCCGCCGATTTTCGCGTGGTACGTCTGCGGCGTCATGCTCGAATGGATTGAGGCCCAGGGCGGGGTCGCCGAGATGCAGCGGCGCAGCTTGGAAAGATCGAGGCTTATTTACGCCTGCATAGACGACTCCGAGATATACGAAAGCCCGGTCCCGCGGCGCTACAGGTCGAGGGTCAACGTCCATTTCCGGATCAAGTCCGCCGCGCCCGAGGGGCTCGATTTGGAGCGGGCGTTTCTTGAGCGTGCCGAGCGGGAGGGCTTGTTCGGCTTGCGCGGGCATCGCGCGACCGGCGGCTTGCGCGCGAGTTTGTACAATGGGATGCCGGTGTCGGGTGCGCACGCGCTGGCCGATTTTATGCGGAACTTCGAGAAATCGTCTTGAATATCAAGCCGAAACCCGAACCGAACCGACCGGATCAAACTGATATGAGTGCCCACACATGGCTGAAAAGAACGCACCGCTGAACGCGCTGGAGACGCTGCGTGCGCGCATAGACGAGATCGACGTCGCGTTGCTCGAGCTCTTGAACCGGCGCGCGAGTTGCGCCGCCGAGATTGCGAAAGTCAAGAAAGACGCCGCCCCCGGCGCGCCTTTGTACCGTCCTGAACGCGAGACCGAATTGTTGCGGCGCATCGTCGAGCGCAACCAGGGGCCGCTCGGCGATCAGGACGCGGCGCGTCTGTTCCGCGAGATCATGTCGGCTTGCCTTTCGTTGGAACAGGCGCTCGAGGTCGGGTTTCTCGGCCCGCAGGGCACTTTCACCCACGAGGCGGCGTTCAAGCATTTCGGCCGCTCGGTGCAGCTCAAGAGCCTCGGCAGCATTGAGGAGGTTTTTCGCGAGACCGAGGCGCGGACGGTTGCGTACGGCGTGGTGCCGGTCGAGAACTCGGCCGACGGGTCGGTCAACCACACGCTCGATTGCTTGACGCTGTCGCCGCTGAAGATCATCGGCGAGGTCGAACTGCGCGTTCACCACTGTTTGCTCGGGTCGGGGGACGATTTGTCCGGGGTCAAGACCGTCTATTCCCATCAGCAGCCTTT
>CAZKLI010000114.1:0-5296 GCA_964553575.1 uncultured Chromatiales bacterium | reverse complement strand
ATCCCGAGCAGCGCCAGGATGGCAATCGCGTCCTGCAGCAACAAGACGCTGATGATGGTCTCGCCGGTCGGCTTGTGGTGCAAGACGGTGGTCGGCAGCAGTTTCAAGCCGATGATCGTGCTCGAGAACATCAACGCCACGCCGATAATCAACGCTTCGGTCACCGAGACTCCCCACAGCACCCCGAACGCAAAACCGACGCCGCCGAACAGCAAGGAGCTGAGGCCGGTGACCAGCGTCATCGAACGCAGCAGCTTCGCCAACTTGACCGGCGACAGATCGAGACCGAGCAAGAACAGCAGGAACATGATGCCGACCTCGGACATCTCCTTGATGTGTTCGGTGTTCGTGACCAGGCCGGCGCCGACGGGGCCGAGCACGACGCCGAGCACGATGTAGGCGACGAGCATGGTCTGCCGCGTGTACAGGGCCAGCGTCGCGAGCACCGCCGCCCCGGTGTAAATCAGGAAGATGTTGTTGGTTTCGAAATGGTGCCCCGAAAACAGGATGGGAAAGTTTTCAAACATGGCGCACGGGTGTTCGGCGCGTCGTCGTCGGTCGAAAGGCGGCGTTCACTTGGATTTCTTCGGTGTTTGTTGCATTATGCGCGGGTCAATTATAGGCAAATCGTGAAAATTCTTCTTGTCATCGCGGGCGGCGGTCTCGGCGCCGCCGCACGGTACGGCGTGCGCTTGGCGTTGCCGTTCGACGCGGCGGCTTTTCCTTATGCAACCTTGATCGTCAACGTCGGCGGTTCGTTTCTCGCCGGCTTGGTCGCCGGTTTGCTCGCGGGCGGGGTGACGTTGTCCGAGGAGACGCGGTTGTTCCTGCTGGTCGGCGTTCTCGGCGGATTCACGACCTTCTCGGCTTTTTCCCTTGAGACGGTCGAACACCTGATGAACGGCAGCGCGGCGATCGGCGCGATGAACGTCTTGCTGAGCCTGTCGCTGTGCGTCGGCGCGGTGGTCGCCGGCGTCTTTCTGGCGCGCGTTCTCGTCTGATTCCCCGCCGGCGTCATGCTCGATCCGAAGTTACTCCGCGGCGATTTCGACCGCGTCGCCGCGGCGCTCAAGCGCAGAGGCGTCGAGTTCGACCGCGAGACCTATCTGCAAGCCGAAGAACGGCGCAAGACGCTGCAAGTCGAAGTCGAGGCCTTGCACAACGAAAGCCGGCTGAACGCCAAAGCCGTCGGCGCGGCGAAGTCGGCGGGGGAAGACGCGAGCGGGTTGCTGCGGTCGGGAGCCGAACTCAAACGCAAGCTGGAGGTGCTCGAGGACGAACTGGCGAAAGCGCGGGAGACGCTCGATGCGGCGTTGTCGGGCGTGCCCAATCTGCCCGACGCCGCCGTGCCCGACGGCAAGGACGAGAGCGACAACGTCGAAAAGCTGCGTTGGGGCGAGCCGCCGGACTTCCGGTTCGACGCCAAGGACCACGTCGCGATCGCCGAAGGGCTCGGCCTGATCGACGCCGGGGCCGCGGCGAAACTCGCCGGCAGCCGCTTTACGGTGCTGTTCGGGGAATTGGCGAAGTTGCAAAGGGCGTTGACCCGTTTGATGCTCGATTTGCACGTCGGGCGCCACGGCTATCGCGAAGTCTATGTGCCGTACGTTGCGAACGCCGGTTGTCTGCACGGCACCGGGCAGCTGCCGAAGTTCGAGGAAGACCTGTTCGCGCTCGCCGCGGGCGATTTCTACCTGATACCGACCGCCGAAGTGCCTTTGACCAACCTTTGCCGGGACTCGATACTCGAGGAAGCCGACTTGCCGGCGAAGTTCGTTGCGCACACGCCTTGTTTCCGTTCGGAGGCCGGTTCTTACGGAAAGGACGTGCGCGGGCTGATTCGCCAGCATCAATTCGAGAAAGTCGAGTTGGTGCAGGTCGTTCGGCGCGAGGACTCTCCGGCGGCGTTGGAGGAATTGACCGGCCACGCCGAAGCCGTGCTGCAGGCGCTGGAGCTGCCTTACCGCGTCGTCGAGTTGTGCGCGGGCGACCTCGGGTTTGCGTCGGCGAGAACCTACGACCTTGAAGTGTGGCTGCCCGGCCAGCGTTGTTACCGCGAGATCTCATCGTGCAGCAACATGACCGATTTCCAAGCGCGGCGGATAAAGGCGCGGATGCGGGCGGGCAAGGGCAAGACCGAGCTGGTGCACACCCTCAACGGTTCCGGCCTTGCGGTCGGACGCACGCTGGTCGCCTTGCTTGAGAACTTCCAGGACGAGCGAGGGTGCGTGCGTCTGCCCGAGGCGCTCGTGCCTTACATGGACGGGCTGGGCGTCATCGAACCCGCCGCCGGGCGATGACGCGCCCGGTGAAACCGTGCGCCGCGAACGCCGCCGGGCGTCTCGAGTGGATCGGGGTCCGCCGGGCGCGCCGCGGCGTTGTTACACCGGTCAACTCGGCCGAAGTCATCGCCGGGCGCGGCATCGCCGGCGACCACGCCGCCGCGCGCGCCGGCGGCAAGCGCCAAGTGACGCTGGTGCAGCACGAGCATCTGCCGTTGATTGCACGTTTTGCCGGCGTTGACGCCGTGAACCCCGCTTCGTTGAGGCGCAACCTCGTCGTTTCAGGCGTCAATCTGTGCGCGTTGAAACGCAACCGCTTTCGCGTCGGGCAAGTGACGTTCGAGGCCACCGGCGATTGCGCTCCGTGCCGGCGCATGGAGGAGACCATCGGCAAAGGCGGTTTCGACGCCGTGTGCGGCCACGGCGGATTGACCGCGGTCGTGCACGACGACGGCCGCATCGCGGTCGGCGACGAGGTGGTCATGGTTGACGGCGGCAATTCGCCGTCGGACTGACTCGGTCAGTTGTTTTCCAGGTAATGCAGCAACGCCCGGCGCTCGTCGTCGTCGGGAATCTTCATGTACATCGTGGTTCCCGGTGCGAACGCCCCGGGGTCTTTGAGGAAGAGGTCGAGGTTTTCACGGGTCCAGCGTTCCGTTTCCCTGGCCCGCAACGCGGCCGAGTAATTGTAGTCGGCGAGCGCCGCGATCCGCCGGCCCTGGACGCCGTGCAGTTTGGGCCCGATACCATGAGGAGAGTCCGGCCTGACGCCGTGACACCCGCTGCACTTGAAGAACAGCCGTTCGCCGGCTTGAGCGAGGGTTTCATTCTTTCGCGGCAGGGATTCTCTCGGGCGCAACCTGAGCAGATTTTGCCTGTCGGTCCATGCAAAAATTTCCCCGTTGGGGGTTTCGGTCAGGTCTCTGACTTTTTGACCGAGTCTGATTGCTTCGCTGTAAATCACGCGGTCTCCGTCCATTTGCAGCCGAAACAACGTCTTTTTCTTGAGCGATGCGACCAGAAAATCATGCTTCCACAGCGGGAACAGATCCTGCTCGACCCTGATTAGGTTGGATACGCCGATTGACGGTGTCCAAGCGAAAACCGGTTTCTCGTAGCCGGCGTGTCCGTCCTGTTCGACGCCGGCTTTCCAGACGTGACTGCCGTAATTCACTCCGTAAATTACGTGGGGCCAGCCGTAATTGCTTCCCGCTTTTATCTTGTTCAGTTCGTCGCCGCCGGCCGGGCCGTGCTCGGTCTCCCACACCGAACCGTCGAGAGCGCGATAAAGCCCTTGCGGATTTCGATGTCCGATTGAAACCAGATTGGCTTCTCCGGTGTAGCGGTTGATCTTCAGGATTTTCCCGTACGAGGCATTTGGGTCTTGAGGAAAGTTTTCCGCCAACGTCACCGTGTCGAACCCGTGGTCGCCGACCGAAAACAACAGGTGATCCTTGTCCAGTCCGACGATTTTGCCTCCGGACTGATGGCCGAGGAAAGCAAATCTGGGTTTTCGCAGTTTGAAACAAGGCGTGGTTTCATAAAGCGTGCGCCATTCTGGCGAAGACTTGTTTTCGAGCAATATCAAGACGTCGCCGGCCAACTTTGTAATCCGCAGCGTAAAGCAGTCTTCCTCAACGTTGTAGAAGTGGTGTCCGACGTATAAGACTTTTTCGCCGTTTTCCACGTCGGTGTATGTATCGGTTACCCTGAAAAAGCTTTTCGTTATTTTTTGCCCCGTTTCCGAGGCGTACAGTTCACGGTAATTGACGGGGAACGCCGCGGACAATTTTCTGACGTAAAGATCCTCTTCGGTGGAATCATTTTCCGTGTTTTTCTTCAGGCTCAGGTGATAGACGCTTCCGTAGCGGTCTATTAAGAGAAAGTTCTTGTCGTCTAACGCGCTGATGTAACTTGGCAGGCTTGATATTTTTGCCGGCAGGTAGTAGTCGGTCATGTAGTAATTGGTCAGGGCGACGCTGTAGAAAGTCGTGTGGATAGAGGAACTTTTCGATTTGAACTTGGTTTCTTCGCTTGAACTTGTTAAAGGGGTGTCCGCGTAAAGGAGACGGCTGTGGTACGTGTAGAAGAAAGCCGCAACGGAGAAAAACAGTCCGGCGATCAAGACGCGGCCTAAGTTTTTCCATCCAACGGTTTCTTTCTTGGACTCGCAAAAAGCTGCAAGGGCGGCGACGCCGAGAAACAAGACCGTCGAAGCGACAATCTTCTGCAGCAATGACTCGGCGAAGAACGTGCCGTACAAGAGGAAAACGACGCTGAGTGCAGCCAAGCCCGAGACCAAGACCCTGCTCTCCTTGTTTCTGTTTGGAAGCCTGAAGAGGACGGAAAAGCCGACGTAGGCGAAAGCTATGACCAGCGCGGACGACAACAGGATGGTTCTGTACTCGAAGTAGAACAGCGCCATCCACTTAGATCCGAACACCCGGCTCAGCAGGCCGAAATGAGCCGATAGTATCAGCCCCAGATAGACCGCTCGGACAGCGATTTGCGCAAGCAAGCTTCTTATCGGCATCAGAAAGTTGGAGGCCGTTGCTGCGGCGCCCCGGTTGTTCCGTCAGGTACGAAAAGGGCGCCGCCGGAACGACGCCCTTTCATCCTTGAAGGAAAATGTTTTATTCGCTGTTGCTCAGGAACGAGAACAGGTTCAGCAAGTGCACGAACAGCACGTAGATGTTTGCGAACATCGAGACGGTCATCACCACGTAGTTGGTTTCTCCGCCGTGCACCATCCGGCTGGTGTCGTAGAGGATCATGCCGCTCATCAGGATGACGGCGGCCGCCGAAATCGTCAGCGACAGCGCCGGGACCGAGATGAACAGGTTGAGAATGATCGCACCGAGCACGACGAACAAGCCGACGAAGAGAAACCCGCCCATGAAGTTGAAGTCACGGCGCGTCACCAGCGCGTATCCCGACAGCCCGAAGAACATCGCGGCGGTGGTTACAAACGCCGCCGCGATGTTCTTCGGGCTGTCGGGATACGCGCTGGTGAC
>CAZKLI010000113.1:0-3189 GCA_964553575.1 uncultured Chromatiales bacterium | reverse complement strand
AAGCAGTTCGACGTTGGCGCGGGCGGTCAACGCAAACACCCGGTAGCTTTCGGAGTGGCGCGCAACGACGTCGAGCGCGCTCGCGCCGACGCTGCCGGTCGCTCCCAGAACCGTAATCGCACGCTGCTCCATTTTCTCTCCGAAATCCTTGCGCACCCGGCGCCTACGCGTTGAACGCAAGCTGGTGCGCGAGCATGAACACCGGCGCCGCGGCCAGGGCGCTGTCAACGCGGTCGAGCACGCCGCCGTGTCCCGGCAGCAGCGACCCGCTGTCTTTCTTCCCCGCGTGACGTTTCAACAGGCTTACGCCGAGGTCGCCGACGACGCCGGCCAAGACCGCGAACAGGCTCAGCAAAACCACGTCGAACAGATACAGCAAATCGGCCTCTCTCGCCGCGGCGGTGAATTTAAGCGCCAGCGCGGCGGCGACGGCAAGCGACGCCGCGCACGCCAGCCCCCCCCATAACCCCGCAACGGTTTTTCCGGCGCTCAGCTCAGCCGACAATTTCCGCTTCCCCCAGCGCCGCCCCGTGTAATAAGCGCCGATATCCGACAACGAGACCAGCAGCAGCAGGTAAAGCAACAGGCCGGCGCTGCTTTGGTGCAAACGCCACACCGCGACCCACGCGCCCGCCAGCGCGAGCGGCAGGCCGGCGCAAAAACACCGGTGCAGCCAAAACCGTCCGCGCCAATCCGGACGGTAAGCCGAAACCAGCACGAAGACGAAAAACCACCAGCCGGCGGCGAGATACAAAGCAGCGCCGGGCAAAACGGTGAACCGCCCGAACCAAAGCGCCGCAAGCAACAGCGCAACCGCGGCGACAACCGCCGCCGCACGGCGCTTCCCGAGAGACAACAACGACGCCCATTCCCACGCCGCAACGCCGGCGACGCCGGCGAAGATCAGCGCGATGCCCGCGGTGGGAAGCAACGACACCGCGGCGATTGCCGCAATCGCCAGCTGCAAGCCGGTCGCGACGCGGCGGCGCTCCTGCCGGTTCGCTTCGCGCGCGTTCATCCGCCGGCGCCGGAAGAACGGCGCAGCTGCCTGGAGGTCAACCCGAAACGGCGCTCGCGGCGGGAGTACCAGTCGAGCGCTTCGGCGTATCGCGCCTTGTCGAAATCAGGCCACAGGACGTCGGTGAAATACAGCTCGGCGTACGCGCTTTGCCACAGGAGGAAATTGCTGATCCGGCGTTCGCCGCCGGTTCGTATCAACAGATCAACGTCGCGCACCGCGAGATAACGCGGCAACGCGCGCTCGACGTCGCGTGCATCGGCGGCGGCGAACTCACCCGAAGCGAGCGCGAGAGAGACCGCGTTCGCAACGTCCCAGCGTCCGCTGTAGTTGATTGCGACGTTCAGCTGCAAGCGGCCCAAACGCTCGGTCTTCGCTTCGGCTTCGTGCACTCCGTGCAGAAAACCATCGTCGAAAAACGACAGATCGCCGATGAACTTCAACCGCACCCCGTTTTCAATCAGCTCTTCGACCTCCTTGCGCAACGCTTCGGTGAACAGCGTAATCAAGGCCGACACCTCGGGCGAAGGTCGGCGCTGGTTCTCGGTACTGAAAGCGAACAGGGTCAGCGTCGAGACGCCGAACTCGGCGCTGGCGCGCACGATCTCACGCGCGGCCCCGACCCCCCGGCGATGTCCGAAAACCCTGGTCTTGCCGAGACGGCTCGCCCATCGCCCGTTGCCGTCCATGATGACGACGACGTGTTCGGCCCGCCGTTCGCTCATGCGCGGATGAAGAGAACCCCAAGGCTAAACAGCCATGAGGTCCTTTTCTTTGGCGGAAAGAACCGCATCAACTTCGGCGATGTAACGGTCGGTCAACTTCTGCACCCCTTTCTCGTAAGCCTTTTCCTGATCCTGCGATATTTCCTTTGCTTTCAAGGCGTCTTTGGCCTGCTGGTTGGCGTCCCTGCGGACGTTCCTGATCGAAACCTTGGCGGTTTCACCGTGCCGGCGCACCACCTTGACCAAGTCCCTGCGTCTTTCCTCGGTCAGCGGCGGCACCGGCACCCTTACCACCGTGCCGCTGACCGCCGGGTTAAGCCCCAGGCCGGCCCCGGCAATCGCCTTCTCGACGTTTTCGACGTTCTGCTTTTCCCAGACGTTGAGCGTCAGTGTCACCGCGTCTTCGACGGTGACGCTCGACACCTGCGCCAACGGCACTTTGGCGCCGTAGCACTCGACCGTCACGTGGTCGAGCAAGCTCGGGTGCGCTCTGCCGGTTCTGATTTTCGCCAGCTCGCTCTTCAAAGCGGCGATGCTCTTCTGCATCCTGTTCTCGGCTTGTTTCTCCATCGCGTCAACCATCGCCGGCGGTTTCCTCGAGTGTGTCGGTTACCAGCGTCCCGACTTCCTCACCGCGTGCAATCCTCTCGAACCCGCCGGGCTTGAGAACGTTGAACACCCGAACCGGCATCTTGTTGTCGCGGCACATCACGACCGCGGTCGCGTCCATCACGCCGAGCTGCCCGTCGAGGACCTGGTCGTAAGACAGGCGCCGGTAAAGCTTGGCGTCCGGCGACGTGGCCGGGTCGCGGTCGTACACCCCGTCCACTTTGGTCGCTTTCAGCATCAAGTCGGCGTTGATTTCGATTGCCCGCAGGCTGGCCGCGGTATCGGTGGTGAAAAAGGGGTTGCCGGTGCCGGCGGCGAAGATCACGACGCGCCCTTTCTCGAGGTGCCTCATCGCGCGGCGGCGGATGTAGCTTTCGCAAACGTCGTTGACCTGCAAGGCCGACATCACGCGCACGGCCACGCCGATTTTCTCCAAAGCGCTCTGCAAAGCCAGAGCGTTGATTATCGTCGCCAACATGCCCATCTGATCGCCGGTAACCCTGTCGACGCCGGCGTCCTCGAGAATCTTTCCGCGCACCAGATTGCCGCCGCCGACCACCACCGCAACGGCGACGCCCAGCGCGCTCACCGTGGCGATTTCAGAAGCAACGCCGTGCAACACCTTGGTCTCGACGCTGCCGCCGGAATCGCGTATCAGCCCTTCCCCGCTCAATTTGAGCAGTATCCTTTCAGGCATTTGCGGCGCCCCCCGAATTCCGCCCGCCCGCGACGCCGCGGGTTACGAGCTGCAACGGCCGGTTCTTGAGCGTGACCCGGCCGTTGCATCTCGTATCCCGCGGCGGCGCAGGCGGGCGGAAGTCGGGGGGCGCCGAAAAT
>CAZKLI010000112.1:0-7183 GCA_964553575.1 uncultured Chromatiales bacterium | reverse complement strand
ATGAAGAAACTCTTGATTAACGGCCGGTACATGCTGGCGCCGATTTCGATTTTGGCGGGGATGTACGGCGTGTTCATAGGCGGCCCGTGGGTTTGGCTGGGCGTGTATATGCTCGGCGCGGCAATCGTGCTGGACGCGCTGGTGTCGTGGCGCACGATGGGCGCGGGATTTGACGAGAACGGCGATTTGAACGGGAGCCCGGCGTTTCAGAACACGGTGATGTATCTGATGCTCGGAGTTTTCGTTTTGCTGCAGTTGAACCTGGCTTGGCGGGTGTATGAATACGTCAACGGCGTGCCGTTGGGTACGATGGAGATACTGGGGATCACGGTGTATCAGGGGATCACGGGTTCTCAACTGGCGGGAGCGGCGTTGTCTTCGGCGATATTCGCGGGCATCGGCATCATCTACGGGCATGAGTTGGCGCATACGAAAGGGTTCAGTTTCGTGATTTCGCGGTGGATGATGGCGTTGAGCGGTTCGTCTCATTTCTGCTACGCGCACGTGTATAACCACCATTTGGAGCTGGGTTGCGACGACGATCCGGCGACGTCTCCGCGCGGTCGCAGCATCTATCTTCACCTGCCGAAGTCTCATCTTGGGCAGTCGAAGTTTCTGTACAACATGGAGAAGCAGCGGTTGGAGCGTCTTGGGGTACCGTTCCTGTCGTGGCAGAACCGCTGGCTTCGGGGCTACGCGATGAGTCTTCCGTCGTTGTTTCTGTTCTGGTTCGCCGGCGGCTGGACGGGGATAGCGTGCTTGGCGGTTTTGTGGCTGGTGTCGAACTTCGAGTTGGAGGCGCTGAACTACATGGAGCACTACGGACTGATTCGAGAGAAGGGCCAGCCGATAGACTACCGCCACTCATGGGACAACTCGACGGCGTTGACGAGTTGGTATTTCATAGAGATAGGGCGTCAAGCCGATCACCACGACCGTGGAGAGACGCACTTCTGGGAGTTGGACGAAGTAGGCGCACCGAATACGGGGTACGGCTATTTTGCGTTGTTCGGGGTTGCGCTGCTGCCGATGCTGTTTCACAGCCTGATGCAGAAGCAGTTGAAGAAGTGGGACGAGCAAGAGGCGTCCGAAGGCGAGCGCCGGATTGCGGACATGATGAACAAGCAGGCGGGCTACGCCTGAGGGTTCACCGCGCGACGGCCTGACGCAATGTGGATTTCGGGGCGGATTTCGGGGCGAGCCTCAGGGGCTCGCCCGAGGTCCGCTTCTTTGCGCCCCGGGGTGGTTGCCGCTCCGGGGCGTCAACGGCGAAAGGTGCTTTTTAAGCCTATTCGCTTTGGTATATATGGAGGATACCGACAATGGAAGTAAGATGGGACGAAGACACTTGCATCCACGCTGGTAAATGCGTCGAGAACTTGCCTACCGTGTTCAAGGTCGAGGACGGTAAGTTTGTTATCGATCAGAGCGGCGCCAGTGAGGAAGCCATCCGCGAGACAGTCAAGCAGTGCCCGTCGGGTGCGCTGACCGTGCACGAAGACTGACAGCGACGTTCACCGGCCGGTACAGATGCTAAACGCAGTGGCGGCTTATGCGCCGTCGTTGCGGAGTCGGTGTTTGTCCGCCGGTGATTTTTATCATCATGCAGAAATAAGGAGGCGTTTTAGAGATGATTGGCGATCAGTTACGGAATCGAATGGTGATTTACGGGCACCCCAAGTGCATCGATACCGCCAAATGTTTCCAGACCGCCGCCGAAAAGGGCGTGGACGTTGAAGCCAAGGTGGTTGATCCAAACGGCGCCGCCGCCGATTCCGATTTTCTCGCCACCTCTCCTCTCGGGGTGTTGCCTGCCCTGAGGGACATCAAATATGCGGTTTATGGCACTTTGGCCGTCATGTCGTACCTGGACGACAAGGGTTTCGGCCCGTCGCTGGTGCCGAGAAACGGCGTTCACCGCGCAATCATGTATCAATGGATCACCGTCGCGATGGTGCGGGCGCAGAAGATGATCGCCGCCGACGACGTCTCGGGGCTCGCTCCCGTTCTCGACGCGCTGGACAAGCAAATCGTCAACCCGCCGAAAAAAGGCGACTTTATATGCGGCGACTTTTCCTTGGCCGATATTCATTGGTCGGCGTGCGCCAACACGCTGCACGTCAAGGGACATGCGGACTTGATCAGCTCGAAGCCTGCAATTAGCGCGTGGTTTGAGAAGGTGAAGAGCCACCCGAGTACGAGCAAGGAAAAAATCATTCCATTCACGACCGTTCCGACGGCGGACGACATGCAGGAAGGGCGGCTGCGGGACATCTCGATCAACGTCTAGATTCGTGCCCCGAACGGGAGCCCCTCAAAAGCGCTTGGCCTCATTCATCAAGGGTTCAGGCGCTTTTGTTTTTGGGAAAGAGTGCGTGCCGGTTCATTAAAGGTTAATTTCTGCGGTTTTATTCACGGTGTTCGGATTATTCAAGAAAAAAGATTGGCGGGCGACGGTCAATTCGGAACGTGAGCTGACCGTAAAGGCCGGTCAAAATCTGCTCGCCGCGGGGCTCGCCGCGGGGCTCGATTGGCCTCACGACTGCAGGGTCGGGAGTTGCGGCACGTGCCGGTGCTTCCTGAAAGCAGGCAAGATCAAAGCGCTTAACGATTTTTCCTACGTCTTGACGCCCGAGCAGTTGAACCAGGGCATGATCCTAGCCTGCCAGACCGCGTTGAGGAGCGACGTTGCGATCGAGGTCGAACTCGGGGAAAGCGACAAAGTTGCGGTCGTGACCCGGGAGGGCACGTTGAATTCCGCGCGCCGCCTGACTCACGACATCATGGAGATGACGATTGTTTGCGACGAGCCGATTCCCGCCGGGATTCTGGCCGGGCAGTACGCGGAAATCTCATACCCCGGCTTGAGCAAGCCACGCAGTTACTCTTTCGCCAAAGCGCCCGAGAACGAGAAAGAGGGAGAAGTTACTTTTTACGTACGGCTCGTCCCCGGCGGGGAATTTACCGAGTGGTTGTTCGGCGAAAACCGTGAAGGCGCGCGTCTGACGGTGGCGGGGCCCTACGGCAACTTTTACCTGCGCGACGCCGACGTGCCGATGGTTTGCATCGCCGGCGGCAGCGGCATGAGTGCGGTCAAGGCGGTGCTCGAAGCCGCGTGCAACGACCAGGTCCGGCGCGACGCGGTGTTCTTGTTCGGTGCGCGCACCCAGGCCGATATCTATTGCCGGGAAGAGATGGAGAAAATCCGTTCAAGCTGGTGCAAAGACCACAAATTTGAGTTCGAATACGTGCTTTCCAACGAGCCGGACGACAGCGGCTGGGACGGGCCGAGAGGGTTTGTCACCGAACACCTGCACCGCCGTTACATCGAGCCCGGCCTGCTTGACGTCACGGTTTGCCAAGCCTATATGTGCGGGCCTCCTCCGATGATAGACGCAGGCATCAAGGCGTTGACGGAGGCCGGCCTTTGCGAAGAAAGCATTTTCTATGATAAGTTTTTGGACGCAAGCACTATACCGGGCGGGCGCTGACGTCACGGCTCGGAAACCAAGGGGGAGAATATGAAAACCTTAACAGCTCTTGCCGCCATGGCGGTTTGGTCTTTCGCCGTATGGGCGGCGATTGAATTAATCGGCTTTCAAGACATGATGCACGATCCGTTGTGGAGTCTGGGAGCCGCGGCGCTGCTTTTGATCGGATTGGTCGGCAACGTCTGGATTTACTTTCTGATCATGAAAGAGACCCCGTGGCAGTGGGGGAGGGATCCGGATCAAGAGGGCTGAGATCTTCCGGAAGCGCCCCTTTCGAGACACGCCGCTTGTTCGGTGCGTCGCCGTTGCCGTCCTGTCCCTGCTTGGCCGGCCCTAGTTGGCCCCCAGTCGGCTCCTGGTCGGCCCCTAGTCGGCAACCTGTTTCTCTTTGATCTCCTGCATCGTTTTGCAGTCTATGCAGAGCGTTGCGGTCGGGCGCGCCTCAAGCCGCCGCACGCCGATTTCGGCGCCGCATGAGCTGCAATAGCCGTATTCATCGACTTCCATCATGCCCAGTGCTTCGTCGATTTTCTTGATCAGTTTTCTTTCCCGGTCACGGGTTCTCAACTCCAGGCTGAATTCCTCCTCTTGAGTCGCCCTGTCGGCGGGGTCGGCGAAATTGGTGGCGTCGGACTTCATGTGGTCAACCGTCCTGTCCACCTCTTTCATCAGCTCTTTCTTCCAATCCAGGAGCAGCTTGTTGAAGTGTCCCAGCTGCTGGGAGTTCATGTAAGGCTCGCCTTTTTTGATCTGGTAGGCTTTGGACGTCCTGAGCTGCACCTCGTCTTCCTTGGGCTTGAGCATGCGCGCCCCCGGTTTTTTCCGGGGCTTGGCCGGCGCCCGGCGCGGCTTCAAGGCGGCTTTTTTCTTGGGCGCGGTCTTTTTCTTCGGCGCAGGCTTTCGCTTCGCCGTCTTGGCGACTTTTTTCTTCTTCGCCGCGCCCGCGGCGGTTTTTTTGCGGGCGGTCTTCTTGGAGGACGCGGTTCGCTTCTTGGCGGCGGTCCTCTTTACGCTTTTCTTCGCGGTTTTCCTTTTACGAGCCGCGCTTTTTTTCTTGACCACCCCGCGGGTTTTTTTGCGTACCGCCTTTTTCTTGGCGGTTTTTTTCCGCGGCGAAGCGGTCTTTTTCGCGCTTTTTGCCTTGCTTTTCTTGGTTTTTTTCAGGGTTTTTTTCAGGGGCATGAGGGGTTCCTTTTGATTCGTCGGCTTATTTCGGGCGGACGCTTTTTACAACTTATGCCCGACGCGCGCAAGTGCTCAACTGCGCGCCGCGATAATGTCTTGATTTAATGGCCTTTGATCCGGGAGCGGTGGTCGTTTTGCCTCAAGGGCCGATTATCCGTCTGACGCCGCCGTGCCTGCTCCGTTTCCGGAGCCCGTGTCTTACAAGGGGCAAATCCGGCAATAAAGGCCGGCGGCGGCCCAAGTATAGGTTCAGCGCCGGCCCGCCGCGGTTCAAGCCTTGCCGGGCGGCGCGAACGGCGTGCCTCTTGATTGTCACGGCGTCTGATCTTTCCGGCGCAGTTTTTCCACCGCGGCGCCGATTCGCCCGTCCGCGACGCGCACCTCGATTTTTTGCCCCACCTCGACCGAGCCGATCGTCCGAATTGCCGCGCCTTGCTCGTTCACGGCAATCGCGTAGCCGCGTTGCAACGTGGCAAGCGGGCTCAGGGCGTCAAGGCGGGCCGAGAGCTGATCAAGGCGGTGACGGCGCGCTTGGACGGTGCGTTCGGCGGCGAGGTTCATCGCTTTGGCGGCGTTTGCCGAACGCGCCGCCGCCGCGCGCACGTCGCCCAACGGCGCGCGATGATCCAAAGCCGCCTTCAGGAACGCAAGCCGCCGGGCTGCATCGTCGGTGAAGCTTTTGGCGCCGAGGCGCAGGCGTTCGGCCGCTTCGTCCATCTTTTGCATCCACTGCTCGATGCGGGCCGCCGGATGAAAGCGCATCAACTGCGACTGTTGCAGCGTCAACGTTTGCCCGGCCGCCCTGAGTCGTTCCGTAAGGCGGCTTTTCATGCGCCGATGCAGGCCGGCGACGTTTTGCAGCAGTGCGTTGCGGTCGGGACTCGCACGTTGCGCGGCGGCGGTCGGCGTCGGCGCGTGGTCGTCCGCGACGAAGTCGGCAATGGTGAAGTCCACTTCGTGGCCGATGCCGGTGATGATCGGCAGGGCGGAAGCCGCAACGGCGCGCGCCACGCGCTCCTCGTTGAACGCCCACAGATCTTCGAGCGATCCGCCGCCGCGGGCCAGGATCAGCACGTCGGTTTCGCGTCTGGAATTGGCGGTTTCGATCATTCGGCAAATCGCCGCGGGCGCTTCGTCGCCCTGCACCGGGGTCGGGTACACGACGACCTCGGTCGCGGGGAAACGCTTCTTCAGCGTTGTCAGGACGTCGTGCAGCGCGGCGCCGTCCCTGGACGTAACCACGCCGACGCGCCGCGGAATCTCGGGAATCGGCCGTTTGCGCGCCTGATCGAACAGCCCCTCGTCCGCGAGCTTGCGCTTGAGTTGTTCGAAGCGCCTGTGCAGTTCGCCGCGTCCGGCGACCTCCATGAAATTCACGATTAGCTGAAAGTCCCCGCGGACTTCGTACAGGTCAACGCGCGCGTGCACCAGAACCTGCATCCCGTTCTCGGGCTTGAAGCCGAGCGTGCGGTTCCTGCTGCGAAACATCGCACACCGGACTTGGGCGTTGTCGTCTTTCAGCGAGAAATAAACGTGGCCGGAGGCGGGCTGTGCAAGATTCGAGATCTCGCCTTCAAGGTGGATTGGTTCAAAATGGTCGAGCAACAGCCGTCTGACTTCGCCGTTCAGACGACTCACCGTATAGACCTTGCGTTGGGTTTCGGAAAATTCTGTTTCGGTGTCGGACATCAGCGTTTGAGGTTTGATTCTCCCCATTATGATACAATCAGCCGAAAGCACGCCGCCATGGAGAACCTCAAAGAAGCACTGACGTTCGACGACGTCTTGCTCGTGCCCGCCTATTCCGAAGTTCTGCCCGCCGGCGTTGACCTCAGAACGCACCTCACCCGCGGCATAGAGCTCAACATCCCTTTCGTCTCGGCGGCGATGGACACGGTGACCGAGGCGCAGCTCGCCATCGCGCTGGCTCAGGAGGGCGGAGTCGGCGTAATCCACAAGAACATGAGCGCCGCGGAACAAGCCGCACAGGTGCGCCAAGTCAAGAAATACGAAAGCGGCGTCATCAAGGATCCGATTACGGTGTCTTCGGACGCGCCGGTTCGTGAGGTCATCGAGCTGACCCGCAGCAACAAGATTTCCGGCGTGCCGGTCGTTGACGGCGATGATTTGGTCGGCATCGTCACGCGCCGTGATTTGCGTTTTGAATCCCGTTTGGAGGAACCCGTGTCGTCGGTCATGACGCCGAAAGAGAAACTGGTGACGGTAAAGGAAGGTGCCGGCAAGGACGAGGTCCAGCAGTTGCTGCACAAGCACAAGATCGAGAAAGTGCTTGTGGTCAACGAGCGTTTCCAGTTGCGTGGGATGATTACGGTCAAGGACTTTCAAAAGAGCAGCGACTACCCCAACGCCTGCCGCGACGAGTTCGGGCGTTTGCGCGCCGGCGCCGCCGTCGGCGTCGGCGACGGGGAGTTCGACCGCATCGAACGGCTGATCGAGGCCGAGGTTGATGTCATCGCCGTTGACACCGCGCACGGGCACTCGAAAAC
>CAZKLI010000111.1:0-4269 GCA_964553575.1 uncultured Chromatiales bacterium | reverse complement strand
AGGAACAGGTGGTCATCGAGCGTGGTGGTTCACGGATGAAAGGGCGCGGCATGGTTGCCGACCTCAAACGCGGGGAAATCAGTCTGCTCGGGGAAGTGAGGGGACGTCATGATCTGTAGAGGGCGGGTGTGCTTCGCGGTCGTGCTGGCCGCCGCCGCGGCGTGGACGTCGTTGCAAGCCGAGGTTCAAAACGCGCCTCGGGAGGCGCGCCAGGAAACTCGCCAGGAGACTCGCCAGGAAACTAACCAGGGCGGAGGCGCCATAGACTTGGAAGCCGACAGCATCCGCTACGACAAGAACACCGGTCGCAGCGTCTATCAGGGCAACGTTGTCGTCCGTCGAGACGACATGCGGTTGACGGGGGACGAGGTCGAGGTGTTCTCGGAGGCCGGGGAAATCTCGCGTATCGTGGCTCAAGCGAACCCCAGCACTTTCGAGAGCCGTTCCGGGGACGGTCTTGTTCGCGCCGAAGCCGACAGGGTCGAGTATGACGTCAAACGGCGGATCATCGTGTTCTTGGGCGACGCCCAAGTTGACGACGGTGAGAAAGTGCTGCGGGGAGGGCGGATCGTCTATGATCTTGAAAAGCAAATCGTCGATGCGACGAAAAGCAAGGGGCGCGTGCGCCTGACGATAGACCCCTGAGACGCGCCAATGTCCCACGAGTTGGCCGCATCCGGTCTGAGCAAGAAATACAGGGGACGCCGCGCGGTGCGTTCGGTGTCGCTCGACGTCAAGAGCGGTGAGATCGTCGGCCTGCTCGGGCCCAACGGCGCCGGCAAGACCACGGTGTTTTACATCATCGTCGGCCTGGTCGAGCCTGACGCCGGCCAGGTCTTGTTGAACGGCGAGGACGTCTCGCGGCTGCCGATGCACGCGCGCGCCGAACGCGGCATCGGTTATTTGCCGCAGGAGGCGTCGGTGTTTCGCAAGCTCACGGTCGAGGACAACTTGATGGTGGCGCTCGAGGCGCGCCGCGGCTTAAGCCGGCGAGAGCGGGAATCGAAACTTGAGGAGCTGCTGGATGAGTTCCAGATCAAGCAAGTGCGTTCGAGTTACGGGCTTGCCTTGTCGGGCGGAGAAAGGCGCAGGGTCGAGATTGCGCGGGCGTTCGCCGCCGAGCCGGCGTTCATTCTGCTCGACGAGCCTTTTGCCGGCGTTGATCCGATTGCGGTCGCCGAAATACAGAAGTTGACGCGCCAGTTGCGCGACTACGGCGTCGGTTTGCTGATTACCGACCATAACGTGCGCGAGACGCTGGGTATCTGCGACCGCGCTTACATCGTCAGCGACGGGGAAGTCATCGCCACGGGCGGCGCCGGGGAGATAATCGCCGACGAGCGGGTGAAACAGGTGTACTTAGGGCGGGATTTCCGCATCTAGCGCCGGCTGCCGGTTACAGGCCGGCGTGCAGCAGGATATGCAGGTTGAGCGCGCCGGCGAGTTCGCCGTTTTCGTCGAGCACCGGCATCGAGTTGATTTTTTTCGCTTCCATCACGACCAGCGCTTCGGTTGCCAGTTCTCCGACGCGAGCCGAGTGAAAGTCCTTGGTCATGACCGCGTCGATCGGCGTTGCGTGCACGTCGGTGCGCTTGTCGATCGTGCGGCGCAAGTCGCCGTCGGTGAAGATGCCGGCGACCCGCCGGTCGGCGCCGGTAACCAAGGTCATTCCAAGCCCTTTCGCCGACATTTCACAAAGGGCGTCGATCAGCGGCGTGCCGACGGGCACCACGGGAACAGCGTCGCCCGTGCGCATCAGGCTTTCGACGCGCAGGAGCAACCTGCGTCCGAGCCGTCCGCCGGGATGGGTGCGCGCGAAGTCGTCGGGGGTGAAGCCCTTGGTCTGCAGCAGGGCGGTCGCAAGGGCGTCGCCCATCGCCAGCGCCGCGGTGGTGCTCGCCGTCGGCGCGAGTCCCAGCGGACACGCTTCTTGGGCGATGCCGCAGTTGAGGCACACGGTCGCGGTTTCGCCGAGCGTCGAGTCCGGGTCGCCGGTCAGCGCGATAATCGGAATCTCCAGGTTTTTCAGCGGCGCGAGCAGTGCGTTGACCTCGTCGGTTTCGCCCGAATGGGAAACCAGCACGGCGACGTCGTCGCGGCACAACATGCCGAAGTCTCCGTGGCCCGCTTCGGCCGGGTGAATGTAGAAAGCCGGGCTTCCGGTGCTCGCCAGCGTTGAGGCGATCTTGTTCGCGATGTGCCCCGATTTGCCGATGCCCATCAGCACGACGCGCCCCTTGCAGTCGTGCAACAGCCTGCAGGCATCGAAAAACGCGTCGCCGACGCGCGTCTTCAGCGCTTCGATCGCCCGTGCTTCGGTGTCGAGCACCGTGAGCGCGAGTTCCTTTATCTTGTCTTGGTCGAGTGCCATGGTGTTCGGCGCGACGCGTTGCGTCGTCGCCCTCGCCGCTCTCGCCGTTATTGGAGGGAGGCGCGTCCGCGGCGCATTTTAGCGGCTAATGATACGCGCCACACTCTCAACCCCGACCGCTTTCGTGCAAATACCAGCCAGAACAGGCATCTCGCGATGCGCTAAGGAGGTTACGGCGACTTCGACTGGAACCCGGACCGCCTCGGGATAATCTCGGCAATGGGGCATAATTTCCCCAGCTTTAACCCGCGAACGGAACATTCTCCCTGGCGGGGAATCTCCTGGGCCATTAAGGAGAAATTATGGACACAACCTTTGAACAATTCGTCCGACAGGAGCTTCATAAGCTCGATGAGGGACAGCGCAATCTCGAGGGGGGACAGCGCAATCTCGAAAAGGCGATCGGCGACAGCCAGACCCGAATTACCCAGTGGGTGGTCGGGCTTTTCGTCGGCATGGTCGTGATTATCGTCGGGCTGTCCAGTGTGCTGGTCACGTCGTTCATGCTGGTTCGCTAAGGCAAGGCGAGCTTCTTCTACTGCGCCCCGCCTTGCGCGGGGCGTTTTTTTGTACCCTGCAGTAGTGACAGCCGTTCCCGGGACGGGGCGCCGGACGCAGCGGCAGCGTCGAACGGGCGGAGCCGACGTGAGAGATAGGCGTTGTCTTTACGGTTCGTTTTAATGAAGAGTACGCCGCGCCGGTTCAGGCGAACGCCGCGCGGTACAGCGTCAGTTGGTACGCGATAAAGCACGCGAACAGCAGCAGCCCCTTGCCGCGTCCGATCCGCCCCCGCGGCGCAATCATGAACAAGCCCCAAAGAAGCGCGGTCAAGCCGAGCATCACCGGGTAGTCGCGTATCAGCGCCTGCGGCGGTATCTGCGCCGGAGCGATCAGCGACGGCAGGCCGATGACCGCAAGGCTGTTGAAGACGTTTGAGCCCAAGATATTGCCGATGGCCATGGCGTGCTGCTTGCGATAGATGCCGACCAGCACGGTCGAAAGCTCCGGCAGACTGGTGCCGATGGCGAGAACGGTCAGGCCGATGATGAGTTCTTCAACGTTGAGCTCCCGGGCGACGTTCACCGCCGCCCAGACGGCGGCGTAGGAAAAGGCGACCAGCAAGCCGGTGAACCCGACCAGATGGACTTCGGCGTGTTTTTGCTTGTCTGCAAGGTGCTGCATTTCTTCGTCGGGACTCGGTGCGTTGTTTCCGATTTTGACCAGCAGATAGATGGCGACCACGAGTGCGACAAGCAAAATCAAGCCGTCGGTGCGGCTTAAGTAGTGTTGGTCGAGCAGCAGCAGTCCCGGTAAGACCGTCGCCGCCGACAGCAGCAGGAACTTTCGGTGCATCGATGGGCGCGCTATCGAGACGCCGCTGACCAGCGCCGCCACGCCGAGCACCAGCGCGACGTTGGCGACGTTGGAGCCCATCGCGTTGCCGACGGCGATTTGCATCGAGCCGCTCGCCGCGGCGACCGAGGACACGACCAATTCCGGCGCCGAGGTGCCGAAACCGATGACGAGCGCGCCGATGAGCAGCGGCGGAACGTGGAAACGATTTGACACCGCGACCGCGTTCAGCAGCATCCGGTCTGCCGCCCAAAAAATGAGGGCGAGCGATAAGATAAGGGTGAGAAAATAAAGCAGCAACATGTTCGATATACGGCGGCGTCATGCCGGACTTAGATCAAGGTTATCCCAAGGTTGTTGTGTGGGCGGACTCCATGCCTGCTTCCGCGGCTCAGGGTGGTACGGTCTCCTGAAACGGGGTTGCCTGGACACTGGAACCGACGGACTGTCCGTGAAGCGCCGTAGCGGACGCGACTGCTCACCGAACGCGAGCTTAAGTACATTAGGAATTATATAGTCGGCCCTGAAAAACCCGAAATTATAGC
>CAZKLI010000110.1:0-4810 GCA_964553575.1 uncultured Chromatiales bacterium | reverse complement strand
CCCTTTACCGCGGCGGCGTCAACGTTTCGATGTCCACGCGCGGCGGGCAATTCGTGACCTTGCGCGAGCTGCGCAACGAGGTCGGGCGTGACGCGGCGCGTTTTTTCTACGTGATGCGCAAATCGAGCCAGCATCTCGATTTTGATATAACCCTCGCCAAGTCCGAAAGCGCCGACAACCCGGTGTATTACATACAATACGCCCATGCGAGGATATGCAACGTGTTTCGCGAGCTCGAAAAAAGAAAGCTTGAGCCGGCGCCCGGCGTGGACGCGGTGCAATGCTTGACGTTGCCGCAGGAGGAAGCGTTGATAAAGCGCCTGCGCCGTTACCGCGGCGTGCTCGAATCCGCCGCGGCCGGGACGTCTCCTCATCTATTGCTCAATTTCCTGCGTGAGCTCGCGGCGGAATTTCACTCTTACTACAACCATTGCCGGTTTTTGGTTGACGACGAAGAAGTTCGCAACGGGCGGCTTGTCTTGATCAGCGCAGTCCGGCAGTTGCTCGCAAACGGCCTCGGCTTGCTCGGCGTTTCCGCGCCGCGGAAGATGTGACGTTTGCGGCGCCGCCGCGGCGATGACCAGGGACTACAAGCACGTCAGCGACAGGAGCGTCGCGTCGCGGCCCGGGCGGCCCGGGACGCCCGGGCGGCGCGGGTCCGAAAAGCCCAAGCGCGGTTTTCCGGCGGGGGTCATGCTGGGGCTGGCGCTGGGTTTGGGGGGCGCCGTTGTGGTGCATTTCTATCACACGTTGCGCCCTGGGTTTGCGCCGCCGCCCGCGCCGGTCGAAGTCCCGGATTCATCGTCTGCAACCGGCGAGGAAAAACCGTACGACTACGATTTTTACGACATATTGTCCGAGATGGAGATTTTGGTGCCCGAACCCGAGGAGGTGAATGAAGAGACCCGCCCAGTCTATGTTCTGCAGGCGGGTTCGTTCAAAGCTCGGCGCACCGCCGAGTTTCTTCAAGAGAGGCTGAAGGCGCTGGGGCTTGAATCGGAGGTGCAGAAAGTCGAGATGGGTGACGGCGCCGTTTGGTACCGCGTTCGGCTCGGCCCTTACGACAGCTTGTCGCGCGTGAACAACATCCGGATTGACTTGCGCAAGCGCGGCATTGAATCCCTGCTCAAGAAACGGTGAGCCGTGCGAAAGGCCGTTGCCGAAGCCCGGTTTGGAATGCGTTTCAAGCGGCGTTTCGTCAGGTCAGCTCGATCAACTTTTGTGCGGCGCCGTCGAGCGTCTCGTCGTCGAGCGCGTCGAGACGCAGGAGCGCGGCGCCGCTGTAACGTGCAAAGTGCTTTCTCATCGAACGCAGGTACAGCGGGTCGTAGTATTCCTGCAGCAGGCCGCGCACCAAGCCTTTCGCGTCGCCTGTTTCCCGCCGGTTGAGCCAAGTTTCGACTTTGTTCTTCCCGACGTGAGGCGTCAGCGTTTCCAGCGCCGTTCTGAGCCGGGCGTCGTCTTCGAGGAAATGTTCATATTCGCAAAGCAGGAAGTCGGTGCGCGTCTCGACGCCGGCTTCGACGCGTACGCATTCCGCCGCGTGCATCGCTTTGACCAAGTCCGCCGGCACTTGAATCCTGCCGATACGGCGGCTTTCGGATTCGACGTACACCGGACGGTCGAGGTCAAGGTTGCGCAACGTGCGGCACAGCAGGCTTTCAAAACGTTTCTGCGAGGGTTGTTTGCTTGCCGGCGGCGCGCCCAGCACCGAGCCGCGGTGGTCGGCGAGCGCCTCGAGGTCTATGGTCTGGGCGCCGCGCTCGGCGAGTTTCGTCAGCAGCCGGCTTTTGCCGGTGCCGGTCAATCCGCACAGCACCTTGAGGTGCAGCCGGGGCGCGGCGTCCGCAAGCGTTTGCACGACCGTCTTTCGGTACGCTTTATAACCTCCCGGCAGTTGTTCCGCGCGCCATCCGACTTCGCGCAGCACGTGGGTCAAGGCGGCGCTTCGGGCTCCGCCGCGCCAGCAATAGACGAGCGGGCGCCAGGCGCCGCCGCGGTCGCGAAAGTGCGTCCGCAGGTGCCGTGCAACGTTGTCCGCGACCAGCGCCGCCCCTCGTTTTCTTGCTTCCAGAGGGGAAACCCGCTTGTAAAGCGTTCCGACTTCGGCGCGTTGGGCGTCGTCGAGAACCGGGAAGTTGGAAGCGCCCGGGATGTGATCAACGCCGTATTCGACGGGTGAGCGCACGTCTATGATTTCTTCAAAGCGGTCTATTTGTGCTAGTGTCCAAGCCATTTCAGCGATTTGTTATCGGATGTGACGGATACCTCGGTCAAACTGACGGCATTGTCTCACGGCGGCGGTTGCGGCTGCAAAATCGCCCCCGCGGTGCTTGCCGATTTGCTCGCCCGCTTGCCCGCGAATCTTGAGACGCAGCGGCTGCTCGTCGGCAACGAGGCCAAAGACGACGCCGCGGTGTTCGCGTTGGACGACACATGCGCGCTGGTGGCGACGACCGACTTTTTCACCCCGATCGTTGACGACCCGGAGGATTTCGGCCGCATCGCTGCGGCCAACGCGCTTTCCGACGTTTATGCGATGGGGGCCGGACCGTTGTTCGCGCTGAACGTCCTCGGTATGCCGCTGGACAAGGTCACGCCGGATATTGTCGTCGCGGTGCTTGAGGGCGGTCGGCGGACTTGCGATCAAGCGGGCGTCGTCATCGCCGGCGGGCATTCGATCGATTCGGCCGAGCCGATTTACGGCCTCGCGGTCGTCGGTCGGACCCGCCCCGAACGAGTCAAGAGAAACGCCGGTGCACGGGAAGGCGACCAACTGATTCTCAGCAAGCCGCTCGGCATAGGCGTCATCGCCGCCGCCGTCAAGCAGGGCATCGTTTGCGACGAAGCGTACCGGGAGATGCTGCGTTGGACGACGCTGTTGAACTCGACCGGTGAAAAGCTGGGCGCCTGCACCGGCGTGCATGCGATGACCGATGTGACGGGGTACGGCCTGCTCGGGCATTTGCTCGAGACCTGTGAGGCTTCGGGCGTCGGCGCCGTTCTGCATCGGCGGCGGGTGCCGGTCATCGAGTCGGCGAGGGCTTTGCTCGCGCAAGGCGTCTCATCCTCGGCTGCACGCCGCAACCGCGACGGCTGCGCGTCGCGCGTGGACTTCGGCGGCGGTTCCGCCGCAACCGAAGACGAGTTGCTGTTCGACCCGCAGACCAACGGCGGCTTGCTCATCGCTTGCGCACCCGACTACGCCGGCGAAGTACTCGAGCTGTTTCATCGTGACGGTTGCGAGCGTGCTTGCGTAATCGGCGAAGTCGGTGCATTCAGCGGCGTTCGGGTGCACGACGACTGATTGTGAGCACACCGCAGGAGCATTCGTTGTTTTAGCCGGGCGTCGCCGGCGGGGTTTATAATGTTTCGCATGAACGCAGCAACGGCAAACGTTCCCGAGATACACGCACCGGTCACCGCCGACGTTTGCGCCCTGACGCCCCAATACCGCGATGATGAGCTGCGGGAGAAGATGGAGCGCATCAAACGCAAGCTCAAGCAAGCCGACGCGGCGCTGATCGCCCATTACTACGTTGACGAGAACGTTCAGCGTCTCGCCGAGGAGACCGGCGGAATCGTGTCGGATTCCCTCGAGATGGCCCGTTTCGGCCGGCGGGTTGCGGCTTCGACGCTGGTCGTGGCGGGCGTGCGCTTCATGGGTGAGACCGCAAAGATTCTGAGCCCGGAAAAACGGGTTCTGATGCCGACGCTTGAAGCGACCTGTTCCTTGGACCTGAGTTGCCCCGCCGCCGAGTTTGAGCAATTTTGCGCCGAGCACCCCGACCACGTCGTCGTCGTCTATGCCAACACCAGCGCCGAGGTCAAGGCACTTTCGGATTGGGTGGTGACGTCGAGTATCGCGGTGGAAGTGATTTCCTATCTGATGGATCAAGGCAAGAAAATCTTGTGGGCGCCCGACCGCTATCTGGGCGCGTATCTCGAAAAAGTCACCGGCGCCGATATGACGATTTGGCCGGGCAGCTGCGTGGTTCATGAGGAGTTCAAGTACCAAGGCGTGCTCGAGCTCAAGGAACGCTGTCCCGACGCCGCGGTGCTGGTGCATCCCGAATCGCCCGAAGCCGTGATCGAGATCGCCGACGCGGTCGGTTCGACCAGCGCGTTGATAAAGGCGGTCGAGGAGTTGCCGAACCGGCGGTTCATCGTCGCGACCGACAACCGAATCTTCTACAAGATGAAGCAGATTGCGCCGGACAAGGAATTCATCGAGGCGCCGACGCAGGGCGAAGGCGCGACCTGCCGCAGTTGCGCGCACTGTCCGTGGATGGCGATGAACGGCCTGCATAACCTCGAGGAAACGCTCGACCGGCGGGACAATGAGATACAGGTTCCTGAACGGGTGCGCCTGCGCGCGTGCCAAGCGACCGAGCGGATGATCGCTTTCGCCGAAGAGCGCAAGCGCCGGGCGCAAACGCCGCGGCGCGAAAACAAGCGTGCTGAAAGACTGGTTCAGGCGGGCTGAAGATGAAAGGGGGAGAGCGCGAGAAGATCGAGGAGTTCATCCGCGAGTTGCTGCAGAAGCTGCCGCCGGCGTTCTCCCATATCCGCGACGAACTCGCCGAGCATTTGCGCGCGGGAATCGAACCGTTGCTGCACAAGATGAACCTCGTCAGCCGCGAGGAATACGATATTCAAGTGGCGTTGCTCGAACGGCTGCGCAAACGCGTCGCTGAGCTCGAACAGAGGCTGAACAGGCAGGACAAAGAATAAGAGTGCCTCCGTCGGCAATGCACGGCAGCCCGATAAATGAGCGGAACAACTCTCCAAGTTTTTCTTCTTTCACGCG